>NZ_RZPI01000029.1:0-19178 GCF_003998715.1 Mesorhizobium sp. M7A.F.Ca.CA.002.15.2.1 | reverse complement strand
GCGATGACCAGTGAACGTTCGGGCCGATGCCGGACCACCGGAACCAAAGTGATCAGGGGCAGTTAATCCAATGAAGGGCTAATTAAGAAAATGGAGAAATTGCAATGAAAACAATGATCATGTGCGCGTTGGCGATTTCCATTGGACTGCCCGTCGTGGCTTCGGCAGCCGAAGCCGATGTGGTTGTTAGAACCCATCATCGACATCACGGCAGCGTCAAGATCATCAACGAAGACGGTCAGCGCTTGCACCACCGCCGCCATGGTACTGTGGCGTTCTACGACCATGGGCGCCGGCATCATCACCGCGATACCGTTGTCGTGACAGGTTCCGTTTCCACCCATCGCCACCACCATCGGCACCATCCCGTGGTGATCGAGAACGACGGGTACTGACCACAGATCTCCGGCCCGATTCTTGAAGGAATCGGGCCACGAGAGGCCCTTTGATCATGCTTTTGGCAGCACCGTCGGCAAGACAATTGCCCCTAGCCAGACTTAGGTCTGACCCCTGCCCGACCGAAGTCCAGGTTGGAAACGCATGCGCTTGCCCCAAATTCGGGGTGGCGGGCAAAAATGATCGATGAAACCAAGAGCAGCAGCATGTCGAACCGTGAGACCAAACGATCCGATGCCCTGAGCACGCGAGTAACAGAGATCAAGGCCAGGATGCAGCAAGCCCAGATTACCGAAGACGAGATGAAGACCTTCCAGAAGGTCGCGGCCATCATGGAGGGCGGCGA
This sequence comes from Mesorhizobium sp. M7A.F.Ca.CA.002.15.2.1, assembly GCF_003998715.1. Lineage (NCBI taxonomy): Bacteria > Pseudomonadati > Pseudomonadota > Alphaproteobacteria > Hyphomicrobiales > Phyllobacteriaceae > Mesorhizobium > Mesorhizobium sp. M7A.F.Ca.CA.002.15.2.1. The sequence continues at coordinate 18,436 of NZ_RZPI01000029.1, read as the reverse complement.
GGGCCGAATCGAGGTTGACGACCTGATTGCCGCGTCATTCCTCACCGACACGCTGCTGAACAGCCCGAAGCGTTAAGCGACCATGCCGACGATTAGCAGACTTTTTGATTCCCACGCCGATGCGACGCGGGTCGCTAGCGACTTGGTGGCGGCCGGAATTCCTCGCGTACAGATCGCGATCATCGGGCCTTACAATGACGAGACAGGATCTGTTTGGGTTTCCGCTTTGGGATCGGTACTGGGCGCTGCTGCCGGCGGGTTGGCATGTCTGAGCGTCGTTGCGGCAGTTGGCATCAATCCTGTTGCTGCGAGCGTATTGCCAACAGCGGTGGCTGGCGCGGTCTGTGGCGGCGTTGCCGGCGGTCTGTTTGGAACATTCGCCCTGCACGCCATGAAGGCGGATGATCAGGACGTGGCCGAGGGCGTCGTCCTGGTGACGGCGCATGTCGATGAAAATGACGCCGAGATCGCTCAGACAGTGCTCGGCGGTCCCCCGTCGACGTTGGTGGCCGAAGCAGCTTAGGAAAGCCGCCTCGACGTCGCCGGAACCGGCACTCTCCGTTTGCCAGCGATTGAACTCCACACCCGGCAGATAGCAATTCAGACTGGGGATGTTCCTGCCGTCGGCCCGCATGGCCGAACCCTGTGGCAGGTTGCTTCGCGGCCGCATATTTTGACGAAAAGGCCCGTCGGCTCTAGGGTCGATGGACCTGATGGAATGAGTGAAACGGCGGGCCGAGTGCGACATGAATTTGAATTCAACCACAGCCCCGCCCTTGATTCTTGTGATGACGCTGGTTCTCGTCGCTGGCTGTTCATCGCTCGGCAGAACCGTCGATCCGGCGAAATACGATTCAATGACGTGCACCGACCTCAACAGTGCGATGGGAGACGTCGCCCGTGACATCTCGCAAACGGCAATCACGCGCGGCAAGGTCGCCAACACCAATGTTCCACGCTGGCTGCTCGGCGGCTCACGCGTGAAGACCGCGGTAGCCAACCGTGAAACAGCCAGGATCGACCGGCTTAAGCAGCAACAGGATGCCATTGCCGCCGTGCGAGCGCGCAAGTGCCAGAGGTCCGCGAATTGAGCGGACAGCCAACGCCTCGGTGCAGAGCCCGGTTCAGGCGCTCAGGCGAAATCGCGTCACGTCGATCGCGGCGGCCATCAGCGTCTGTGTGTAGGCGTGCTGCGGATTGCTGAAGATCGCCTCGGTCGGCCCTTCCTCGACGATCTTGCCCTGTTTCATGACGATGATGTAGTCGGCCATGGCGCGCACGACCGACAGATCGTGGCTGATGAAGAGATAGGACAATTCGTGGTCCGCCTGCAGCTTGCGCAGCAGTTCGACGATCTGTTTCTGCACAGAGCGATCGAGCGCCGAAGTCGGCTCATCCAATACCACCAGCCTGGGCTTCAGGATCATGGCGCGGGCAATGGCGATGCGCTGCCGCTGACCGCCGGAGAATTCGTGCGGGTAGCGGTTGCGGGCGTTGGGGTCGAGGCCGACCTCGCGCAAGGCCTCGACCGCGCGTTGATCACGCTGCTTGCCCGAAAGGTCAGGCTCATGCACCAGAAGTCCTTCGGTGATGACCTGGCCGACAGTCATGCGCGGCGACAACGAGCCGAACGGGTCCTGGAAGACGAGCTGCATCTGGCGCCGCAGCGGCCGCATCGCCTGCCTGTCGGCTTGGGAAATGTCGCGATCGCCGAAACGGATGAGCCCGTCACTCGGCAACAGCCGCAGCAAGGCGCGGCCAAGAGTCGATTTGCCCGAGCCGGATTCACCAACGATGCCGATGGTCTGGTTGCGCTGCAGCCGGATCGAGATGTGATCGACTGCACGCAGCATCAGCGGTTCGCCAGCAAGAAACCCGCCGCCGATCCTGAACGTCACTTCGACATTCCTGCCTTCGAGCAGCACTGGGGCGTTGGCGGGCGGCGGCGCCTTGCTGCCGGTCGGCTCGGCCGCCAGCAGCATTTTCGTGTAGGCATGCTGTGGGTTGACGAAGATGGCCTCCGCCTCCCCCTCCTCGACAACCTCGCCCTGGCGCATGACATAGACCCGATCGGCAAAGCGGCGGACGATGCCAAGATCGTGGGTGATGAAGACGATCGCCATGCCGAGCTTGCGCTGCAATTCGGCCAGAAGCATCAGGATCTGCGCCTGTATGGTCACATCGAGCGCCGTCGTCGGCTCGTCGGCGATCAATATGTCAGGGTCGTTGGCGAGAGCCATCGCGATCATCACACGCTGGCGCTGGCCACCCGACATTTCGTGCGGATAGGATTTCATCCGCCGCTCGGGATCGGGAATATGCACCAGCCGCAGCAGTTTGAGCGCTTCTTCACGCGCCTCGGCGACATTCAGGCCCCGATGCCGGCGGATCGGTTCGATCAACTGGTTGCCGATTGAATAGAGCGGATCGAGCGAAGTCATCGGCTCCTGGAAGATCATGCTGATCTTGCGGCCACGGACCTTGTTGAGCTCGGATTTGCTGAGTGTTAGAAGATTGCGGCCACGATAGTCGACGCTGCCTGTCGCTTCGCCATTCGACGCCAGCAGGCTCATCGCCGCCATCATCGTCTGGCTTTTGCCGGAGCCGGATTCGCCGACCACGGCAACGGTCTCGCCCGATTTGACATGGATGTTTATGCCCTTGACCGCCTCGACGGCGCCGTCGAGCGTGCGGAAGCGGACACGCAAATCCTTGACGCTGAGGATCGTTTCGGAAGCAGCCATCTCAGCGGTCCCCCTCTTTATCGACCCGCATCTTAGCGATCCCCATCTTAGCGATCCCTCGGGTCGAGTGCGTCGCGCAGGCCGTCGCCGACGAAGTTCAGCGCAAACAGCGTCGAGACGAGGAAGAAGGCGGGGAACAGGAGCAGCCAGTTGGCGGTGCCGATGTTCTTGGCGCCGACCGAGATCAGAACGCCCCAGCTGGTCATCGGCTCCTGCACGCCGAGGCCGAGAAACGATAGGAAGCTTTCCAGGATGATCACCTGCGGCACCAGCAGCGTCATGTAGATGACCACCGGGCCGAGCAGGTTGGGGATGACGTGGCGCAGCAGGATGCCGCGCTGGCCGACGCCCATGGCTTCCGCCGCCTGGACATATTCCTGGCGGCGGATCGACAGTGCCTGGCCGCGCACGATGCGCGCCATGTCGAGCCACAGCACGGCGCCGACGGCCAGGAACATCAGCACGAAGTTGCGGCCGAAGAACACCACCAGCATGATGACGAAGAAGATGAAGGGCAAGGAATAGAGCACGTCGACGATGCGCATCATCACCTCGTCGACCTTGCCTCCGGCAAAACCGGCAGCGGCCCCGTAGACCACGCCGATGACCACCGCCACGACGCCCGCGAGCAGGCCGATGGCCAGCGATATACGCCCGGCCATCAGCGTGCGCGACAACAGGTCCCGTCCGGTGTTGTCGGTGCCGAACAGGAAATATTGCTGCTTGATCGAGGCGCTCATCGTCACTTCGAGACCGTCCGGCGACTTGCTCTCGATCTTGGTGTCGTCAAAGGCATCGGATCGGTCAAGATAGCGGATGTTGCGATCGTCGATCGGCCTGGTCGACTTGACGGTGACGAAGACCTGGTTGCCTTCCTGCCGCCATTCCTTGATGTCGACCCGCATGCGCTTGATCGCTTCGGTGAGCGCCGTCTCGATCATGTCGGCCTTCGGATAGGCTGACAGGCTTGGCGGCATGCGCACATAGTCGGCATAGATGGTGGTGTATTGATGCGGCACGAACCACGGCCCGAACACGCTGACGACACCGATCAGGGCAAGGTAATACAGGCTGAACATGGCGGCGCGATTGGCCTTGAGCCGCGCCCAGGCATCCCCCCAGAGCGAACGGCCGATGACGGTGGGGGCGACTGTGGCCGCGATGTCAGTCATAGCGCACCCTCGGATCGACGACCGCGTACATGACGTCGACGATCAGGTTGAAGACAATGGTAAAGATGGCGATCACCACCACCGTTCCCATCACCAGCGTGTAGTCACGATTGAGCGCGGCATCGACGAAATAGCGGCCGACGCCTGGGATGGAGAAGATCGTCTCGACGATGACCGAGCCGGTCAGCAGTGCCGCCGCCGCCGGACCGGTGAAGGAGACGATCGGCAGGATGGCGCCGCGCAAAGCATGCTTGACCACCACCGACCAGTCGGACAGGCCCAGCGCGCGCGCCGTGCGGATGTGGTGGGACCGCAAGGATTCGATCATCGAGCCACGCATCAGCCGGGCGACGATGGCGATCTGCGGCAGGGCGAGCGTCAGCACCGGACCGACCTTGTTGATGAAAGCGCCATCGCCCCACCCACCGATCGGCAGCAGCCTCCAGGTCAGCCCGAACAGGAGTTGGATCACCGGCGCGATGACGAAGGTTGGGATGGTGCTGCCGGCCGTCGCCAGCGCGATCACCGTATAGTCGCCAAGCTTGTTCTGATTGAGCGCCGCAATGGTGCCGAGCACGGAACCGAGCAGCAGCGCCAGGACAAGCGCCGAGGCGCCGAGCTGGACCGAAATCGGCAGCCCCTTGGCGAACAGTTCGGTGACGGTGAAATCCGGCATGTTGTAGCTCGGGCCGAAATTGCCGCGCAACAGATTGCCGAGATAGTGGACGAATTGCAGCCAGAGCGGGTCGTTGAGGCCAAACTGGGCTTCGAGATTGGCCCTGATCTCGGGACTGAGCCCCCGCTCCTGGTTGAATGGACCGCCCGGCGCGACGCGCATCAGGAAAAACGCCATTGTCACGATGACGAACAGCGTTGGAATGGCGGTCAGAAGCCGCCGTAATACGTATCGCAGCATCGGTGCCCCGCTTGATCCAGAGCCGCGCGCGTCCAGTTGGACGGCCGCGCTCCAGCTTTCAAATCTTCGCACCGACATTTGCCGAAATCGAATTCCGGTACCCGGGCCGATGCGATGGCAAACCATCGCCACCGCGCCTGGAAGGCGCGGTGGCTTGGCCAGGGTTAGTCCTTGCTGACGAAGCGCGACGGATGCACGTCCATCACGTTGTCGACGAAGCCATGCAGCTTCGAGGAGACGATATCGTGGTAGCTGTAATAGAGGAGCGGTATCTGGCCGACGTCGTCGACCAGGATGCGTTCGGCGTCGGCCAGTTCCTTCATGCGCTGTTCGGGGTTGCCCCCGGCGGCGGCCGCCTTGTCCATGGCCGCTTCATAGGCCGGGCTGTTGTAGTCCGAATAATTGTTGCCGCTGGCCTTGCGCGAGATGCCGAGGAAGGTTTCCGGATCCTTGTAATCGGCGATCCAGGCGGCACGTGCCAGATCATAGTTGCCCTTCTGCTCGAGGAAGGAGTAGTGGGTCTTGGTGTCGGTGTTGAGCAGCGTGACGTCGACGCCAAGCGGCTTCAGCTGTTCCTGGATCGCCACCGCAGTGTTCTTGTGGTTTTCCGACGTGTTATAGCGGATTTCCATCTTCAGCGGCTTTTCGGGCGTATAGCCGAGTTTCTCGAGGATCTTCTTGGCCGCATCCTCGCGGTCGATCTGCGGCATGTCCGCATATTTGGCCATTGCCGGCGTGTAGCCTTCGATGCCGGGAGGCACCATTGAATAGCCGGGCAGCATCGAGTTCTGCCAGACTTTTTCGGCGAGGAAGTCGCGGTCGATCGCCATCGAGATGGCATTGCGCAGCTCTACATTATCCCACGGCGCCTTGTCGGTCTTGATCGCATAATAATAGGTGCCGAGATACGGTCCAACGTGGATCTGGTCGCCAAACTTGGTCTTGAGATCGGCGAGCTGTTCAGTCGGAAGGTCGTCGTAGCTGTCCAGTTCGCCTGCCTCGAAGCGCTTCATCGCCGAAGAGCGGTCCTCGGTCGGGATGTAGTTGACGACGTCGAACTTGACGGTCGCCGCATCCCAGAATTTCGGGTTCTTGACCAGCTTCATATGATCGTTGGGAACCCATTCGGCCAGCGTATAGGCGCCGTTCGAAACGAGATTGCCGGGCTTGATCCAATCGGCGCCGAGCTTTTCGATGGAGGCCTTGCTCACCGGATAGGTCGCCTGGTGGGTCAGCATCTCCAGGAAGTAGGGCGTCGGCGCCTTCAGCGTGACCTCCAGCGTATTTGCGTCAATCGCCTTGACGCCCATGTCCTCAGGCTTGCCCTTCTTGGTGTTGACGTCCTCCGCACCCTTTACCGGATACAGCATCGAGGCGTATTCGGCGCCGGTCGCCGGATCCTCCAGCCGGTGGAAGGCATAGACGAAATCGTCAGCCGTAACCGGGCTGCCATCCGACCACATGCCGTCCTTGCGCAGCTTGAACGTATAGACGGTTCCGTCGTCCGAAACCGTCCAGCTCTCGGCGGCACCAGGAATGAGATTGGCCTTCTGGTCCTGCATGACCAAGCCCTGGAACAGGTCGCGCAGGACATTGGCTTCGTAAACCGTCGAGGTCTTGTGCGGATCGACCGACTCCGATTCAGCGGCGGTGCCCCTGTTATAGACGGTCTCGGCAAAGGCCTGCGTGTAGAACGTCCCGGCGGCCAGCGTCATCGTCGTGGCGAACACAGTCGCCTTCAGCATGTTTTTCAGCATGAAGTTCTCCCTGTCGGCGCCGCCGTTGGCGCGCCTATTAAGTGTTGACGCCCTGGAGCCGATATCTGACCCCTTTGAGCGCGCCGCTGGTTCCCGTCCTGCGGCTCGTGCCCAGACACTAACGCGGAGAATTTTTATTTCAACAGACTCTCTGGGTCACCCAAAGTAAGGCGGACGAAAGCTATGGTGTGGCCGCTGAAACACCAGCCGAAACCAAAAGCTTGACTTGGTTTCTTCACCTCGACGCTATTTTTCACCGCGAATCGGGAGCCATGCCAGTTTGCCGGAATGTCTTAATGCGTTCTTAAGCAACCTGAGGTTACATTACGAGTACCTTCTATACGGTTCGAGCTTCAGACGCGCGGCGGCTATGAGTAACGGAGCAAGTAAATTGCCCAAAATCCGTCAACTAATGCGGAACTTTCAAGAAGAGCGCGGTACCTCTGCGGTTGAATTTGCCTTGCTTTCACCGATTTTCATTCTTCTTCTACTCGGAATGGTTGCATACGGTATATACTTCGGCGCCGCCAACTCGATCCAGCAGATCGCAGCGGATGCCGCCCGCACGGCAATTGCCGGGTTGAACCAGACCGAACGTCAAACGCTCGTAACCAGCTTCGTCACCAACAATGCCGGCGGATATCCCTTCGTGGATGTCAGCAAGTTGACCTACCAGGCCAACGACAGCACGGCCGATGGAAGCCAGTTCGTGGTGTCCATCCAATACGACGCCCGCAACCTGCCGATCTGGAACCTTTTCCCGGGCATAGCCATGCCCGGGACCACGATCAGGCGCCAGTCAACGATCAGGGTCGGGGGCATTTGAATGCTGCTGCATGCGTGCAATGGGATCGGTCGGCTTGCCCGGTTGATGCTGAGTGACAGGAAAGCGAACTTCACCGTCATGGCGGCATTGAGCGCGCCGGTGGCGCTGGCGCTGGCCGCAGTGGCCATCGACGAAGCCTCGATCTACACCGAGCGCCGCGAAGCGCAGGCAATGGTGGATCTGGCGGCGATCACCGCCGCCTCGAACATGACCAATGTCAATACAGCGGTCGTTACCACGCTGACCGACAACGGCATGCCAGGGGTTGTCGTTCAAAGCTCGGGACAGACGATCGAGCCGGCGGTCGGCAAAACCGTCGTGACGGTCACGCCCGGGCGATATGTGGCATCCGGGGCCAATGTGGGCCAGCGTTTCCAGGCCAGCATAACCCCCTACAATGCCGTCCGTGTCACCCTGAAGAAGATCCCCGCCCGCTATTTCGCGAGTTCCCTGATCCCCACTCCCGTCATCGGCACCCAAGCCACCGCCAGCATGACGCCACAGGCGACATTCTCGGTCGGATCGAGGCTCGCCAGCCTCGATGGCGGTATCCTCAACGCGCTTCTCGGCGGACTGCTCGGCAGCAACATCTCGCTCAGTGTCATGGACTACAACGCGCTGATCTCCGCGGATGTGAGCGTGCTCTCCTTCGTGGACGGCCTTGCCACACAGCTGAACCTGACCGGCGTCTCGTATTCGGATGTGCTGGCATCGAAGGCGACCGTCGGCCAGATCGCCACGGCCATGGCCAATGTGCCTGGGCTTGGCAACACGGCCAAGGTCGCCCTGCAGACGATCGCGTCCAAGTCGACCAGCACGGTCCAGATCCCGCTCAGTCATCTGGTCGATCTCGGCTCCGTCGGCAAGTTGGGCCTCGGCCAAAGGCCCGCCGGCCTCGGCGTCGACGCCAGCGCCTTGGGAATGCTGACGGCCGCCGCCGGACTGGCAAACGGTTCAAAACAGGTCGACGTCGCCCTCGGAGCCACCATTCCCGGGGTGCTGTCGACCACGCTCGCCATCGCCATCGGCGAACCACCGCAATCCTCGCCATGGCTGGCGGTTGGAGAAGCCGGCACCGTGGTTCGCACCGCGCAAACGCGCATTAAGCTGCTTGTCACGGTCGGCGTCGGCAACCCAAACCTGGGCGGCGGTATCAGCCTGCTGTCGGTCAAGCTGCCGCTGAATGTCGAAGTAGCCTACGCCGAGGCCAAGCTGACCGACATCAACTGCCCGACCGGCCCCGACAGCCTGAAGGTTACCATTGCCGCGAAGCCCGGCATCGCGGCGGTGAACCTTGCCGCCAGCGATGCCGATAACAGCCCCACCGCCTTCGCGGATTTCAGCAACCCGCAGTCGTTCTCCGACGCCAACATCGCGGATGTCAGCCTCAATCTGCTGCTGCTAAAAATCCCGCTAATACTGGTGAAGGGTTCGGCGGGTGCCGACATCACCAACGTCAGCCCGACCAACCTGGTCTTCAACAAAACCGAGATCGCCGCCAAAACCATCAAGACGACGCCGACACGGGACATTACCCAGACGCTGACAACGTCACTGGTCGACAAGTTGTCGCTTTCCGTCAATGCGCTTGGTATCCTCGGGCTTGACGTAACGGCGTTGCTCGGCACCGTGAAGCCAGCTGTGACGACGCTTCTGAAAACCGTGACCGCACCAGTCGACACATTGCTTTACAATCTACTCGATACGCTCGGCGTGCATCTCGGCGTGGCCGATGTCCGGGTCACCGGCGCGACATGCGGACGTGCCGTGCTGGTGCAGTAACGTCGGGATATCAGTCGAGCCTGCCCAAAAAGGCTCCGAGCGCTGGCAGCAAAAGCTCAGTCTCGACGACCGCGGCATTGCCATCCAGCTGCGCAACCGCTCCGATGTCCCCCGGCAACGGCCAATTGGCCGGTCCTCCGGCGAAATTGAAGACACAGAGCAGTCTTTCACCGCCGCCGTCGCGGATGAAAGCGAGCAGGTCACCCTTGGCGTCGAGAAAGCGGATCGAGCCGGATATCAGCGCCTCATGCTCCCCGCGCAAGGCCAGCGCAGCCCGGTAGGACGCGAGCACAGAGACCGTGTCGGCATTCTGGACGTCAACGGCGCGAGCGCGATGGCTGGCCGGTATCGGCAGCCAGGGCCTGGCCGTGGAGAAGCCTGCATTGTCGGCGCCGGCCTCCCACACCATCGGCGTGCGGCACCCATCCCTGCCCTTGACGCCTGGCCAGAAGCGGATGCCGACGGGATCGCGCAGATCTTCATAGGCCAGCTCCGCCTCCTCCAGCCCGAGTTCCTCGCCCTCGTAGAGGCAGATCGAGCCGCGCAGGCAGGCGAGCAGCATGATCGAGAATCTTGCGACCGCGTCGGGCTCGCTGTCCGGCCTTGTCCAGCGGCTGACATGGCGCGCCACGTCATGGTTGGAGAAGGCCCAGCAGACCCAGCCGTCGGAGACGGCCGCCTCGAAGGCTTCGACGCAGCCACGCACATGCGCAGCCGAGAACTGCGGACCGAGCAGGTCGAAGGTGTAACACATATGCAGCTTGTCGCCGCCTGAAGTGTAGGCCGCGAGCGTCTGCAGCGAGCGGCCTTCATCGCCGATCTCGCCGACGGCGGCGCGGTCGTCATATTCGTCGAGCAGCGCCCTGAAGCGGCGCAGGAACGCCAGGTTTTCCGGCTGCGTCTTGTCGAACAGGTGCTCCTGGTAAAGGTAGGTGTTGGTCTCGCTGTTGGTGCCGGCGACGCTTGATGCCAAGGGTGGATTGCTGCGCAACCAGCGGTCGTGGACATAGTAATTGACCGTATCGAGCCGAAAACCGTCGACGCCGCGCTCCAGCCAGAAGCGCACAGTTTCCAGAAGCGCGTCCTGAACCTCCGGATTGTGGAAATTCAGATCGGGCTGCGAGGGGAGGAAATTGTGCATGTAATACTGCCGGCGGGTAGAATCCCATTCCCAGGCCGGGCCACCGAAGACGGAGAGCCAGTTGTTTGGCGCGCTGCCATCTGGCTTGGTATCGGCCCAGACATACCAGTCGGCTTTGGGGTTATCGCGGCTGGCGCGGCTTTCGACAAACCAGTCGTGCTTGTCGGATGAATGCGACAGCACCTGGTCGATGATGATCTTCAGGCCGAGACGATGCGCCTCGGCGACCAGCGCATCGAAATCCTCGAGCGTGCCGAACATCGGATCGACATCGCAGTAGTCCGACACGTCGTAGCCCATATCGGCCATCGGCGACTTGAAGAAAGGCGACAGCCAGATGGCGCCGACACCGAGCGAGGCGACATGGGCGAGCCTCGATGTGATACCGGCGAGATCGCCGCTGCCATCGCCGGTCGTGTCCTGGAAGGAGCGCGGATAGATCTGGTAGATGGCGCAACCGCGCCACCATCCCTTCTTGTCACTCGCCGCCATTGCGCTTCTCCCTTGTGCCGGCCTGCGCTCGTTCGATCATGAAGATCATCGTCCGCCCGGATATTGGCCGCGAGATATCCGCCGCATCCGGCGCTTCGATAGCTGGGGCCCAGAAGAATCCGTCTCGTTCAGGCAAGGTGAACATGCAGGCCCGGCGATCGCCGTTGACAAGCACCGCAAGACGGCGGTCGTCATCGCTGGCGCCACTCAGGACCATGACAAGACGGTGCCGCTGCGGATCCTGCCAGCTCTGTTCATCGAGCGGCGCGCCCGTCTCAGCAAGCCATGCGACGTCCGGTATCTCCGAACCTGCCGGCGGCTGGCCAGTGAGGAAGCTTGTGTCGGAAAGCGCCGGCATCGATCGGCGCAGCCTCGAGAGTTCCGCCGTGTAGCGCTCCAGCGCCTGGTCGCGGCCGGCCCAGTCGAGCCAGGTGATCTCGTTGTCCTGGGCATAGGCGTTGTTGTTGCCTTGCTGGGTGCGGCCGAATTCGTCGCCCGCGGTCAGCATGATGGTGCCGCGCGAGGCAAACAGCGCGGCGAGCAGAGCGCGCTGGTCGTTCTGGCGAGCCGCTGCCACGGCCGGGTTGTCCGCATCACCTTCCACGCCGTTGTTCCAGGACAGGTTTTCATTGTGGCCGTCGCGGTTCTGCTCGCCATTGGCTTCGTTGTGCTTGCGCTCGTAGCGCACGATGTCGGCGAGCGTCATGCCGTCATGGGCGGCGATGAAATTGACACTGCGGCTGGCGCCTTGCCCGTTCGCGGCAAACACATCTGACGAACCGGCGAGCCGGGTCGCCAGGGCGCCGACCATGCCGGCGTCGCCACGCCAGAACCGTCTTACATCGTCGCGATACTTGTCGTTCCATTCGAGGAAGGGCGCTGGAAAATTGCCGAGCTGATAGCCGTCGGGGCCGATGTCCCACGGCTCGGCGATCAACACGCGATCGGCCAGCAGTGCGTCATCGCGCATCGCTCTCAGCAGCGGCGCCTCGGCATCGAATGTGCCCTCGACCCGCCCCAGAATGGGAGCGAGGTCGAAGCGGAAGCCATCGACACCGGCATCCCTGACGAAATGGCGAAGCGTGTCGAGGACCATCTCCTGGACCACAGGATGGTCGCAAGCGACTGTGTTGCCGGTACCGGTGTCGTTGGCCAGCCTGCCATCAGGTGTGTGCCGGTAGTAGGCCTGGTTGTCGAAGCCGCGCAGCGACAGCGTGGGACCAAGCCTGTCGCTCTCGCCGGTGTGGTTGAAGACGAGGTCGAGGATGACGCCGATACCAGCCTGGCGCAGCACAGCGACCGTGTTTCGCAGTTCCATGATGCCGCCCGGCGCAAGGCGCGGATCGAGGGCCATGAACGTCACGGGATTGTAGCCCCAGGCGTTGCGCAGCCCGAGCGGCGGCAGATGCCGTTCGTCGATCGACGCGGTCACCGGGATCAATTCGACCGCGCCAACGCCGAGTTTTTTCAGGTGCTCGACGATCGCCGGTTGAGCAAGTGCGGCGACTGTTCCGCGCAATTTTTCGGGAACGTCCGAATGCAGCATGGTGAAGGCGCGCACCGGAATTTCGTAGACCAGGCCGCCGGCGCGGAAGAGCGGCGGCGCAGCCTGCACAGGCTTCGGTAGCGCAGCCGCGATCGCCTTCGGCATCAGCGACGCGGTATCGCCCCCCTCGCCCCGGCGATCGGCCAGCCGCCAGTCATAGGCATAAGGCCTGTCAATCTCGACGGCGTAGGGATCGGTCAGCAATTTGTCGGGGTCGAACCACAGTCCATGCTCCGGCGCATAGTCCCCGTCGGCGCGGAAACCGTAGCGGGTTCCGGAGCCAAGACCTGCAACGAACAGCGCGTGGACGCCCTCGCCTTCCCGCTGCAGTTCGAGCCGTTCGATTTCCCGCATGCCCTGCTCGTCGAAGATCGAGACCCAAAGCCGACGGGCGGCCTGCGACCAGGCGGCAAAGCGGATGCCTTCGCGGGTGACTGTGGCGCCGAGCTGGGTCATGCCCGCGCCTCACCTTCTCCCCTCGCGGGAGAAGGTGGATCGGCGCGCAGCGCCGAGACGGATGAGGGGTGTTGAAAGGAACGCGGCGTTAGTGATCTGGACATCGGTTTGCGCCAAGCTGGAGCACCCCTCATCCGACCGAGCTTCGCTCGGCCACCTTCTCCCACAAGGGGAGAAGGTGAAACGCGCGCAGCCACTCTCAAGTGATCACGCTCGGCTTGGGGCGGCCGGTATGGCTGTGAATCCCGGCAATATCGTCAGCCGCGGCAATCAGATCGGCAAGGGCGGCCTGGGTGTCGAGATCGTGCCGAGACTTGTCCGGCTCGTAGCGCTCGATGTAGACGCGCAACGTCGCGCCCGACGTGCCGGTGCCGGACAGCCGAAAGACGACCCGCGAACCACCTTCGAACAGAACCCTGATGCCCTGATGCTCGCTGATCGAACCGTCGACCGGATCGTGATAGGCAAAATCGTCGGCACTGGCGATTTTCAGGCCGCGCACGCTGGTGCCAGGCAGCGAGCCGAGCTTGGCACGCAGTTCGTCGACCAGCGCGTTGGCGCGGTCGCTCTCGACCTCTTCATAATCATGCCGCGAATAGTAGTTGCGACCGTAGGTCGCCCAGTGCTCGGTGACGATCTGCTTGCAGCTTTCGCCACGCGCGGCGAGGATGTTGAGCCACAAAAGCACCGCCCACAGGCCGTCCTTTTCGCGGACATGGTTGGAGCCGGTGCCGGCACTCTCTTCACCGCAGATCGTCGCCATGTCGGCATCGAGCAGATTGCCGAAGAATTTCCAGCCGGTCGGAGCCTCATAGATGCCGACGCCGAGTTTTTCAGCAACGCGATCGGCCGCGCCACTGGTCGGCATCGAGCGTGCAATGCCTTTCAAACCGGCCTTGTAGCCGGGCGCCAGACGCGCATTGGCGGCGAGCATGGCGACCGAATCCGACGGGGTGACGAAAATGCCCTTGCCGATGATCAGATTGCGGTCGCCATCGCCATCCGAGGCGGCGCCGAAATCCGGTGCGTCCGGTCCCATCATCTCGTCATAGAGGTGCTTGGCATGGACGAGGTTAGGGTCCGGGTGATGGCCGCCGAAATCCGGCAGCGGCTTGAAATTGCGGCAGGTGCCATTGGGCGCGCCGAGCCGGTTTTCCAGGATCTCCTTGGCGTAGGGACCGGTCACCGCGTGCATGGCGTCGAAGCGCATGCGGAAGCCGGACTTGAAGAGTTTGCGCAGGGCGTCGAAATCGAACAGGCTTTCCATCAGCGCGGCATAGTCCACGACCGGATCGATGATCTCGACCGTCATGCCGGCGGCCTTGACCGTGCCTGTTGTGTCGATGTCGATCGGATCGATATCGGCGATCTTGAAGCTCGAAATCGCCTTGGTCTTTTCGAAGATCGCGTCGGTGAGCTTTTCCGGCGCCGGGCCGCCATTGCCGGCATTGTACTTGATGCCGAAATCCTCATGCGGGCCGCCCGGATTGTGGCTGGCCGACAGGATGATGCCGCCGAAGGTCTTGTATTTGCGGATGACATGCGAAGCGGCTGGCGTCGACAGGATGCCGCCCTGCCCGACCATCACCTTGCCGAAGCCGTTGGCGGCTGCGATGGCGATGGCCTTCTGGATGACCTCGCGGTTGTAGAAGCGGCCGTCGCCACCGATCACCAGGGTCTTGCCCTTGAAACCGTCGAGCGCGTCGAAGATCGACTGGATGAAATTCTCGGCATAGTGCTCCTGCTGAAAGACAGGCACCTTCTTGCGCAGGCCCGACGTGCCGGGCTTCTGGTCGGAATAAGGCTTGGTGGGAACGGTCCGTATCATGCTTCAGGCAACCCTTTTCGAAAGCAGCGAACGATAGAGTTCGACGTATTTTTCCGCGCTCTTGTCCCACGACACATCGGCTTTCATGCCCTGGCGCTGCAGTGATTCCCAGACCGTCGGACTGGCATGGGCGTCGACGAGGCGGCGGATAGCGTGCAGCAAGGCGCCGCCATTGTTGGGCGCGAACTGGAAGCCGGTGGCGACGCCGGCAGAGACGGCAGCCTCATTGGCGTCGATGACCGTGTCGGCGAGGCCGCCGGTGCGCGCGACCACCGGCACGCAGCCATAGCGCAGGCCGTAAAGCTGCGTCAGCCCGCACGGTTCGAAGCGCGAGGGGATGACGATGGCGTCGCAGCCGCCCTGCATGATGTGCGACAGCCCCTCGTCGTAGCCGACGACGACGCCGATGCGGCCGCGATGCCTGGCGGCGGCGGCAAGCAGCGCGCCTTCGAGACCGGCATCGCCCGATCCCAGGATGGCGAGCCGCGCACCCGTCGCGACAATGCCGTCGACCACCAGCGCCAATATGTCCATGCCCTTTTGCCAGGTCAGGCGGCTGACCACGCAGACGATCGGGCTGTCATCGCGCTCAAGGCTGAAGCGATCCTCCACGGCAGCCCTGTTGGGTGCGCGCGCCTTCAGCGTGCTGCCCGTGTAGTTGGACACCAGATGCTTGTCGGTTTCCGGATCCCAGATGCCGGTGTCGATGCCGTTGACGATGCCATGGAGATCGCTGGAGCGCATGTTGATGAGGCCGTCGAGGCCCATGCCGAATTCGGGCGAGCGGATTTCCTGCGCGTAGGTCGGACTGACCGTGGTGATCGCCCAGGCGGCCTGCAGGCCCGCCTTGAGGAAGCCGACACCACCATAATATTCGACGCCGTCGAGCGCCATCGCCGCCGCCGGCAAGCCAAGCTCGCCGAAAATGCCGGCGCCGAACTGGCCCTGGAAGGCGAGGTTGTGGACGGTCATCATCGAAGGCACGCCGACCGCCTTGCCATAGCGCATATAGGCCAGCGTCATCGCCGACTGCCAGTCATGGGCGTGCACGATGTCGGGCTGGTAGCCCGAGATGGCGCCGCCGGCGATGTCGCCGCCGACCTGGCTCAACGCCGCGAAACGCCGCCAATTGTCTGGCCAGTCGACGCCGGTCGCATTGCCATAGGGGCCGCCGGGACGGTCGAACAGATGCGGCGCATCGAGCACGAACAGTTCGAGCCCGGCGAGTTGGACGGAATGGACAGAGGCCTTGCCGCCCTGCAGCAAGGGGTATTGCAGAACCGCCCGCTTTTTCTTGAAGGCAGCCATGACGGTCGGAAAGCCGGGCATGAGCGTGCGCACGGTCACGCCCTTGGCCGCCAAGGCAATGGGCAGCGCGCCGGTCACGTCGGCAAGCCCACCGGTCTTGATGAGCGGGAAAATTTCCGGCGTGACCGACAGAACCTGCATGCGTCAGAGCCCCAGCTTGTCGATCATGTCCTGGGTGACCAGGCAGATGCCCTTTTCGGAAACGCGGAAGCGCTTGGCGTCGAGAATAGGATCTTCGCCGACCACCAGCCCTTCCGGTATCCTAACACCATGGTCGATGACCACGCGCTTCAACTTTGCGTTCCGGCCGACATGAACGTCGGGCAGCATGACGACTTCTTCGAGCGTCGAATAGGAATTGATGCGCGCGCCGGTGAAGATCAGGCTTTTTTTCAGCGAAGCCCCCGAGACGATGCAATCGCCCGAAACCAGCGAAGACACAGCCGAACCGCGGCGGCCATCCTCGTCATGCACGAACTTTGCCGGCGGCTTCAATTCGGCATAGGTCCAGATCGGCCAGTCGCGGTCGTAGAGGTCGAGTTCCGGCGTGATATCGGTCAGGTCGATATTGGCTTCCCAATAGGCGTCGACCGTTCCGACGTCGCGCCAGTAGGCCTCGTTCTCGGCGGTCGAACGGACGCAGGACTTGGCGAAGCGGTGCGCGATCGCCTTACCGTGCTGGACGATATAGGGGATGATGTCCTTGCCGAAGTCGCGGCTCGAGCCCGGCTCGGCCGCATCGCGGCGCAACTGCTCCATCAGAAACTTGGTCTTGAAGACGTAAATGCCCATCGAGGCCAAGGCAAACTCCGGCTTATCGGGAATGCCGGGCGGATCGGCGGGCTTTTCGACGAAGGCGATGATGTTGTCCTTGCCATCGACATGCATGACGCCGAAGCCGGTGGCTTCCATGCGCGGCACTTCGAGGCAGCCAACGGTGACGTCGGCATTGGCGTCGACGTGCTGGCGAAGCATCATCTCGTAGTCCATCTTGTAGATGTGGTCGCCAGCCAGGATGACCATGTATTCGGGTCCGTAGGCCTCGATGATGTCGATGTTCTGATAGACGGCGTCAGCCGTGCCCTCATACCACTGCGTTTCCGAGACGCGCTGGCTGGCCGGCAGGATGTCGAAGCTTTCGTTTCGCTCTGGGCGCAGGAAGTTCCAGCCGCGCTGCAAATGACGGATCAGCGAATGTGCCTTGTACTGGGTGGCAACGCCGAGGCGTCGAATGCCGGAGTTAAGCGCGTTGGAGAGCGCGAAGTCGATGATGCGCGTCTTGCCGCCGAAATAGACGGCCGGCTTGGCACGCCGGTCGGTCAGTTCCTTGAGGCGGCTGCCACGGCCGCCGGCCAATACATAGGCCATGGCATCGCGCGCCAGCGGCTGGGTCCGTTTCAAGTCTGCCATTTCTACCCTCCCAAGTTACTCGATCTCGACATGTTACTCAGTGTCGATGGGTTCAGTCGGCGACGAGCTCGAGCATGATCGTGGACAGCGGCGGCAAGAGCATCGTCGCGGCGATGCTTCCTTCCTCCGCCCGTGCCTCGACCATGCCGCCATTGCCCTTGCCGGAACCGCCATATTCAGAAGCGTCGGTGTTGATGATCTCGCGCCATTTGCCTGATGTCGGCAACGGCACGCGATAATTATCGCGCGGCACCGGCGTGAAATTGGAAATGACGGCCACCGGGCTGCCGCCCGGCGCGCTGCGCAGCCAGGCAAAAACCGAATTCTGGCTGTCGTCGACGATCAGCCAGGAAAACCCTTCCGGTTCGCAGTCGCGGCCATGCAGCGCCGGGCGCGAACGGTAGAGATAGTTGAGATCGCGCACCGTCTGCCAAACGCCGCGATGCGGCCGGAATTCAAGCAGGTTCCAGTCGAGCGCGCGCGCCTCGCTCCATTCGCGGCGCTGCGCGAACTCCTGCCCCATGAAAAGCAGCTTCTTGCCGGGATAGCCCCACATGAAAGCGTAGTAGGCGCGTAGCGTCGCAAACTTCTGCCAGTCGTCGCCGGCCATCTTGCCAAGCAACGTGCCTTTGCCGTGCACAACCTCGTCATGCGAGAGCGGCAGCACGAAATTCTCCGAGAAGGCGTAGGTCAGGCCGAAGGTGAGGTCGTTGTGGTGGTGCTTTCGGAAGATCGGCTCCTTGGAGAAATACTCCAGCGTGTCGTGCATGAAGCCCATATTCCACTTGAAGCCGAAGCCGAGGCCGCCTTCATGCACCGGTGCCGAGACCTTCGGCCATGAGGTCGATTCCTCGGCTATGGTCATGACGCCCGGATGATGGCCGTAGACCTCCTTGTTCATCTTCTGCAGGAAGCTGACCGCCTCGAGATTCTCGCGGCCGCCCTTCTCGTTGGGGATCCATTCGCCGGCCTTGCGTGAATAGTCGAGGTAGAGCATCGAGGCGACCGCGTCGACGCGCAAACCGTCGACATGGTATTTCTCGGCCCAGAACCTGTCT
>NZ_RZPI01000299.1:0-6325 GCF_003998715.1 Mesorhizobium sp. M7A.F.Ca.CA.002.15.2.1 | reverse complement strand
GCATCGACGTCTCGATCATCGACAATGACGTCGAAATGATCCAGGCGGCGGCCGATTTCGGCTTCAAGGTCTACTATGGCGACGGCACGCGGCTGGACATCCTGCATGCCGCCGGTGCCGGCCGGGCGCGCGCCGTGCTGATCTGCGTCGACAAGGCCGATGTGGCTGTTCGCATCGCCCAGCTGATCAAGGCCGAATTCCCACTGCTCACCGTGCTGGCCCGCGCATTCGACCGTGGAACGGCGCTGCAGCTCATACGTGCCGGCGTCGACTACCAACTGCGCGAAACCTTCGAATCCGCACTTGTTTTCGGCGGCTCGGCCCTGGAATCTCTGGGCGTCGATCCCGAAGACGTGGCTGAAACGATCGAAGATGTCAGGCGCCGCGACACCGACCGCTTCGAAACCCAGCTCGCCGAAGGCATTCGCGCCGGACAGCGCTTCCTGAGAGGCAATATCGGCACGCCGATTCCGACACCGCTCTCGACGCCGCGCCGGCCTGGTCAGGCACTCAACGAAGAGACCGCGGGTGTGCTGCACAAATCCGAACCCGCCGATTGAGCAAGGAATCAGGTATGGAATTGGACAGCAGAGCCCTGTCGGTCACCAAATTCTGGCGCGATGCCGGCGAGGATGCCTGGTTCGAGAAGAACGAAGCATTCGATGCCGAGTTCCGCGACCGCTTTCTCGACCTGCACTACGCCGCCGCGCGGCGTGAATGCGACGACTGGCTGGAACATACCGAAGGCGCGCTGGCGCTGATGATCCTGCTCGACCAGTTTCCGCGGAACTGCTTTCGCGGCACCGGCCATATGTACGCGACCGATCCGCTCGCCAGATATTTCGCAGAGAAGGCGATCGCGGCTGGTCATGACCTGGCACTCGAGGAAGAACTCCGCGTTTTCCTCTACCTGCCCTATGAGCATTCGGAGCTACTGGCCGACCAGGATATTTCGGTCGAGCTGACGCAGGCCAGGGCCGAGCCCTATCTGAAGTATGCTGTCGAACATCGTGATATCATTGAGCAATTCGGCCGTTTTCCGCATCGAAACAGGATGCTTGGGCGCGAAACCACCTCGCAGGAGCAGACGTTCCTGGATGGTGGCGGCTTCTCGGGCTAAAGTTCGGCCGTCGCTTTGCCCAGAAATCAGGCCAGCCACCAATCCCGGCCGGACGACAATCGCTCGATGCCTGAGGTATCGACGGCGACCAGGCGGTCGGTGATGCTGCGACCGCTGACAACCAGGCCGGGCGCGATCTCGGCCAGCGGCGCCAGCACGAAGGCGCGCTCCAGCATGCGCGGATGCGGCACCTCCAGCCCGGTCTCGTGGATGACGCGGTCGCCGAACACCAGAATGTCGATGTCGATCAGCCGCGGCCCCCACCGCTCCTCGCGCACCCGCTTCAGCTTGCGCTCCGCATCGAGGCAGAGGTCGAGCAAGGCACGCGGTGCAAGCACGGTGGAAATTTCGGCGGCCGCATTGAGAAAATCCGGCTGATCGAGCTTGCCCCAGGGCGGTGTGCGATAAAGCGAGGAGACGCCGGTGACACGCGTATCCGCGTCGGCATCCAGCATGCGCAGCGCCGCGCTCATGGATTTCGCCGGATCGCCAAGATTGCCGCCAAGGCTGAGATAAACGGTACTATTCGGGCCAGACAACGGTCACCTCGACATAATCGAGCACGCCGGGCACTGGTGCGTTCGGCTTGCGCACCGTGATCTCGGCTTTCTTTATCTGCGGAAAACGCGCCGTCAGCGCACGGGCCACTTCGAGCGCCAGCGACTCGATCAGAAAACGGCGCTGCCCGGTGATGATCTTTTCAATGACGCTGAATGCAACGCCGTAGTGGACTGTATCCTCGATCGAATCTTCGGCAAGCGCCCGGCCTGGATCAACGGTCAGAACGGCATCGACATAGAAGCGCTGGCCGAGCCGTTCCTCCTCGTCCAGCACGCCGTGCCGGGCAAAGAAAGCGCAGTTCTTCATGCGGATGACATACATCGATCAGTTTCTCGCCCGGTCGGTTTGACGCGCCAGCATAGCATCGGCGAGCGCCAATGCGTCCACGTTGAATGCGACATCGTGGACGCGAAACAGATCGGCGCCCTGGAGCCTCAAAATGACGCTGGTCGCCGCTGTTCCGACCCCTCTGTCGGCGGCATCACGGCCGGTGACCGTGCCGATGAAGCGTTTTCGCGACGTGCCGGCCATCAGCGGCAGGCCGAGTGCATGCAATTCCGAAAAGCGTGCCATCAGGTCGAGATTTTCCTCCGCCGTCTCCTTGGCGAATCCGAAACCGGGATCGAGCACGATGTGATCATCGGCGATGCCGTTCTGGCGGGCGATTTCCAGCGACCTTCGCAGGAATGCCAACTGATCGGCAATCGCGTCCGGCAGCTTCTGGCGATCCCGCCCGGTATGCATGATGACAAGCCCGGCGCCGGTATCGGCGGCGACACGAGCAATATCGGGCTCGCGCTGCAAACCCCAGACATCGTTGACGATATGCGCGCCGGCGGCGACCGCCAGCCGCGCCGTGTCGGCGCGATAGGTATCGACCGAAATCAGCACCTCGTTCACGCCCGCCAGCGCTTCGATCACCGGCAGGATGCGGGCCTGTTCCTGGCTGGCCGATACCGCGGCAGCACCTGGGCGCGTCGATTCTCCCCCGACATCGACAACCAGTGCCCCTTCCCCGATCATGCGGCGCGCCTGGGCCAGCGCCTTTTCAGGAGCGTCGAACTGGCCGCCGTCGGAAAAGCTGTCGGGCGTGACATTGAGGATGCCGACGACCACGGCCTTGCCGCCAAGGTCGAGATGGCGTCCATGCGCCAATTGCCATCGCCTGGCCGTCATTGCTCATCGACCATGGAGTTCATCAATCATGTGTGATCCCTGGCGGATCAATTTCATTGCGCCGGCAACGGCCGTAAAGCAAGGTGGTCGAAGAGGCAACATGATGAAACGATCCATGCTTGGCATGAAAAAACAGTCCTTGGGCGTGAAACAATCCTTGGCTTGCGCGCTGCTGCTCGCCATAACGCCGCACCCGGCGGCGGCGGCCAATCTCGTCAAGACGTACAGCTATTTCGCCATTGGCGGCAGCACCCTCGACGACATCGAGGCACAACTCTCCAAACGCGGCCCGGAGGTGAAAAGCACCGGCACGCGGCACCCGGGCGCCACGCAAATGGCCTTCACCACCCGTATCAGCTATGCGCAGACACCGAGTTCCTGCCGGATTGCCGACGCGGTGGTGACCGTCAAGGTGAAGGTGATCCTTCCCGAGTGGCGCCGGCCGCGCAAGGCCGATGCCGATGTCAGGCTGTTCTGGGATACGCTGTCGGCCGACATCAAGCGCCATGAGGAGCGCCATGTCGAAATCGCCAAGAACCATGGCGGCGAACTCGAAGAGGCCTTGAAGGCCACCTACCCGCAAAAGAACTGCAACGCCGCCAAGGCCAAGGCGGCCGCGATCACCGCGGCTGTTCTGGCCAGGCACGACCGCGCCCAGCTTCAGTTCGACCGCGTCGAAAGCGTCAATTTCGAAAGCCGCATCTTGCGGCTGCTGCGCTACCGCATGGAGCGCATCGGCAACGGACGACTGCCGCCGGCCTGAACGCACCCGAACTGAAAGCCAATTCACCGAAACGTAGTGCCAGATTCGAAAAACTTTCGAGCCGCCGTCGAAACCGGCCTATATGGGACGACATATATCAGGCTCGCCAGACGAGCTTAAAACACCAATGCGATCCAAACGGTCATGAAGCCGGAGCGGCTGAACAGCGCCGGTCAAATCGCAAGCTTATGGATGAACGATCATGGACCAGGCTGTCGATGAGAAAACGATGGCGGAAACCGGCACGCCGATAACAGAGCGCGAAAAGAACGCCATCATCGGCGGCGTGCTGTTGTCGATGCTGTTGGCGGCACTCGATCAGACCATTGTCGCGCCGGCCATGCCGACCATCGGGCATGCGCTCGGAAACGCACACTATCTGCCATGGATCGTCACCGGTTATCTCCTGACCGCTACAGCCGTGGCTCCGCTCTACGGCAAGATTTCCGACGTCTACGGCCGCCGGCCGACCGTCTATGCCGCGATCCTGATCTTTTTGGCGGGATCGCTGGTCAGCGCGATGGCCCCCAACATGTTTGTGCTGGTTGTCGGGCGGGCGATCCAGGGCGCCGGTGGCGGCGGCTTGTTCGCTTTGACGCAGACCGTCGTCGGCGATCTCGTGCCGCCGCGCGAGCGGGCACGCTATGCCGCCTGGTTCTCCGGCACATGGGCTGTCGCCAGCATTGCCGGTCCGTTGCTCGGCGGCACTTTCGCAGAGCACCTGCACTGGTCACTGATCTTCTGGATCAACATTCCGCTTGGTTTTCTTGCGATGGCGATCATCAACAAGCCGCTCAAGAAACTGCCCATTGCCGCAAAGCGCCATCGCATCGACGGCCTGGGCGCGCTGCTTCTGATAATTGCCACGGCGCTGCTGCTGCTCGCCTTGAACTGGGGCGGCAGCGCCTATCCCTGGACTTCGCTTGAAGTCATCGGCGTTCTCTGCGGTTCGGCGATTTTCTGGAGCGCTTTTGCCTTGCGGCTCATGCGCGCCGCCGAGCCGCTCATCTCACTCGAAGTGCTTGGCAATCCAATCGTTCTGGCGGGCACGCTTTCGATGTTCCTGCTTCAGGCCGCAAGCGTCGGCATGGCTGTGTACCTGCCCGTCTATCTTCAGGCGGTGCTCGGCTTGTCGGCAGCGGAGTCGGGCATCGCGATGCTTGGGCTTCTGCTGGGGACCGTCGGCGGCGCGGCATTCAGCGGGCGTATGATCCCGCATTTCACCCACTACAAGCGCATTGCGATGGTGGGCGTCGTCTTCAGCATGCTGTGCCTCTGCCTGCTGGCCGTCGTCGCAGGATATGCAACGCTGCTGGAGGTCGAGGTCTTGACGATTTGCATCGGGTTTGGAACCGGAACGACGTTTCCGGTCACCACCGTGTCGGTCCAGAACGCCGTCGATCGCGTGCATCTCGGCGTCGCGACGGGCGTGCTGACATTCCTGCGTTCGCTTGGCAGTGCGCTTGGGGTCGCCATGCTCGGCGCGGTCGCTCTGGGCTACGGCTTGCCGCTTGCCGGTGAAGGCGTGCGGATCGCTGGCCATAGCGCGACGATCGAGCCGTTCGTGATGATCTTTGCCGTCGCCGCCGCTACATTGCTGCTGGGGCTGATCACGCTGACGCTGATGCCCGAAAAGGAGCTTCGCGGCTACGCCGACAATGCGGCGCCGATGCTGGCCGAGTAAAGTTCAGCCGGAGACGCCGAGCTTCTTCTGCAGGCTGGTCGATGAGGTCGTGTACTGGAAAACGATGCGCTCGCCGGGGCTGATGATGCGCTTGGCGGCCTGCGCCATCAGCGCCACTTCGTGGAAACCCGACAGGATCAGCTTCAGCTTGCCCGGATACCAGTTGATATCGCCGACCGCGAAGATGCCGGGCACCGATGTCTGGAATTTTTCGGTATCGACCGGAATGAGGTTCTCGTGAAGGTTGAGACCCCACTCCGCGATCGGTCCGAGCTTCATGGTCAGGCCGAAGAACGGCAGCATGCGCGTGCAAGGCACCTCGACGTCGCCATCCGGTCCCTTGATGGTGGCCGATGACAACTGGCCGTCGGCACCGGTCAATCCGGTCACCTGGCCGACCTGGAATTCGAGCTGCTTCATCTCCTGCATGGCATACATCTTGTTGACGCTGTCGGGAGCGGCGCGGAACTCAGGCCGCCGGTGCACCAGCGTCACGCTCTTTGCCACCGGCTGCAGGTTCAGCGTCCAGTCGAGCGCCGAGTCGCCGCCGCCGACAATGACGAGGTCGTGGCCGCGAAAATCCTCCATCCGGCGCACCGAATAGAAGACGCTCTTGCCTTCATAGGGCTCGATGCCGGGGATCGGCGGACGCTTGGGCTGGAAGTAGCCGCCGCCGGCGGCAATCACCACCACCTTGGCCTCGAACACCTCGTTTTCGTCGGTGGTGACGCGAAAACTGCCGTCCTCCAGTTTTTCCAGGCTGGAAACCATTCGGTTGTAGCTGAAATCGGGCTTGAACGGCGCGATCTGCTCGAGCAATTTGTCGACCAGCCCCTGCGCCGAGATCGAAGGCCAGCCTGGAATGTCGTAGATCGGCTTTTCCGGATAAAGTTCCGCGCATTGGCCGCCCGGCCGATCGAGAATGTCGATCAGGTGGCACTTCATGTCGAACAGGCCGAGCTCGAACACGGCAAACAGGCCGACCGGCCCTGCCCCGACAATAAGCACGTCTGTCCTGGTG
>NZ_RZPI01000298.1:0-6335 GCF_003998715.1 Mesorhizobium sp. M7A.F.Ca.CA.002.15.2.1 | reverse complement strand
ATCCGGCCCTGTCGGCGGAATTGCTGATGCTGTTTCGCATGATCCTGGCCGACGGGTCGGTCAGCGAGAGCGAAATGGTTGCCTTCCGGCGCATCTGCAAGGACGCCTTCGGCATTCAGGAAAGCAGCATCGACAGCGTCATCGAATATCTCAACGAGTTCGGCTACGAGACCAATGGCTCGCAGGCGATTGCACTGTTCCGCGATCTCGACGTCGAGCGGCGCCGGCAATTGGCCAAACATATGGCGGAGATCGCCAAGGCGGATTCGCAACTGGCCGAGAGCGAGATCCGCCTGCTGCGCCGCACGCTCGACCTGCTCGATATCAGCCCGGTCGATGTGGTCAAGACGCAGGAGTGATCGGGCCGCCTTCTCTCCTGATCAGCCTTGCTCCCGCAGCCGCTCCGCGATCGCCCGGTGCAAGTCAGGGGCGGCGGTGACAAGCGCCTTGGCAGCCTCGGACTGCGGGTGGTCGAGCACTTCGCTCGTCTTGCCGCGCTCGACGATCTTGCCGTCATGCATGACCAGCACCTCGTCCGTGATGGCGCGGGCCACGGTCAGGTCGTGGGTGATGAAGAGGTAGGCGATGCCGAGCTTCTGGTTGAGCTCTGCGAACAGATCGAGGATCTGGGCGCGGATCGAGACATCGAGCGCCGAGACCGGCTCGTCGGCAACGACCAGCTTGGGGCGGGTGATGATGGCGCGGGCGATCGACAGGCGCTGGCGCTGGCCGCCGGAAAATTCATGGGGGTATTTGTCCATGTCGCTGATGCCGAGGCCGACTTCGTGCAGGGCATGCGCCACCATCTCGCGGCACTCGGCGCGCGTCGGCTTTTTCTCCAGCACATGCAGGGGTTCGGCAACCAGCTTTTTCACCTTCTGGCGCGGGTCGAAGGAGCCATAGGGATCTTGAAAAACGACCTGCATATCGCGTCGCGCCGGCTTCAGCTCGGCTTCGCTCTTGCCGGTTATGGTCCCGCCGCGGAACCGGATCGAGCCCGATGTCGGCCGATCCAGCGCCAGGATCATGCGGGCGAGCGTCGACTTGCCGCAGCCGGAGCGACCAACCAGTGCCACTGACTGACTCGGCGCCATCGACAGCGAGACGTCGTCGACGGCGCGGATACCAGGCGCGCGCTTGAACAGCGAAGTGCGCCGGCCGGGATAGTCGCGGGTCACGCCCTCGACCTGAAGCAAAGGGCGGCCCGTCTCGATGCCATGCGGCCTGGCGCGCGCCGGCACATGCATCGAGGCCTGCGCCAACTGGCGCGTGTAGGGGTGGAGCTGTTCGGATAGCGTGCGTGCGGTGTCGCCGGCTTCCATCACCTCGCCGCGGCGCAGGATGGTGATGCGGTCAGCCATCTCGGTCACCACGGCGAGGTCATGCGAGATCAGGAGCAGGCCCATGCGGCTCTCCGCGACGAGGTCGCGCAAAAGGTCGAGGATTTGTGCCTGCAGCACCACGTCGAGCGCCGTCGTCGGTTCGTCGGCGATCAGCAGCTTCGGCTTCAGCGCGCAGGCGATGGCGATGACGACGCGCTGGCGCTGGCCGCCCGACAGTTCGTGCGGATAGCGCGACAGCGGGAATTTCGCTTCGGGCAAGCCGACACGGTCGAGCATTTTTCGCGCCCGGTCTTCGGCCTCGGCGCGGCTGGCCCTGGTGTGCCAGCGTATGCCTTCGGCAACCTGCTCGCCGATGGTCTTGACCGGATTGAGCGCGGTCATCGGCTCCTGGAACACCATGCCGATGTCGTCGCCGCGCAGCGCACACATCTGGTCCTCGGTTGCTGCCAGGATGTCGATGCCGTCGAATGTGACACGTCCGCTGGCGCGCGCGGCATGGGGCAGAAGCTGCATCACCGTCAGCGCGGTCATCGATTTGCCGGAACCGGATTCGCCGACCAGCCCCATCACCTCACCGGGCGCGACGGAAAGCTCCACACCCTTGAGGATCTGCGTGTCGCCGATGGTCAGCGACAGGTTCTCGATGTCGAGCAGGCTCATCGCTGCCGCCGCGATTTCGGATCGAGGATGTCGGCGATGCCGTCGCCCAGGAGGTTCAGCCCCAGCACGGCGACAACGATCGCCATGCCCGGAAAGATCGCCATCCATGGCGCCACCACCATGCGGGTCTGCGCGTCGAACAGCATGCGGCCCCAGCTCGGCATTGGCGGTTGCGCACCCAGGCCCAGATAGGAAAGCCCGGCCTCGGCCAGGATGCCCAGCGCGAACTGGATGGTGCCTTGCACCAGAAGCAGCGTGGCGATATTGGGCAGCACATGTTCGATTGTGATCTGCGTGCTGCTCTTGCCGGCGGCGCGTGCGGCGAGAATGAACTCGCGCGGCCAGATCGCCAGCGCGCCGGCCCGGGCGACGCGCGCAAAGACCGGGATGTTGAAGATGCCGATGGCGATGATGGCGTTGACGGCGCCCGGTCCGAAGATGGCGGTGATCATGATCGCCGACAGCAAAGCCGGGAAGGCGAAGACGAGGTCGTTCAGCCGCATCAGCGCCTCGTCGACGGGGCCGCCGCGTGCCGCGGCAAAGGCGCCGAGCGGCACGCCGACCCCCATGCCGATGCCGACCGCGACCAGCGCCACGGCAATCGAATTGCGGGCGCCGACCATGACCATCGACAGGATGTCGCGGCCGAAATGGTCGGTGCCGAACCAGTGCGCCAGCGAGGGCGCTTGCGTCTTATCCGATATCACCAGTTTCGTGACGTCATAGGGCGTCCAGGCATAGGAGACGACAGCCATTGCCAGGATCAGCAGGGTGATGACGAAACCGGCAACGAAGGCGGTATTCCCGAACGCCTTGCTCAGGATGCTGCCGAACGTCTCTTCTGATATGTCGATGTGCAGTGTCATTGCCGGCTTCTCAGGCGCGGATCGACGACCGCATAGGAAAGGTCGACCAGCAGATTGACGGCGATGACGGCGGCGACCAGCAGCATGACGACGCTTTCGACGACGATCAGGTCGCGCTGGGTGATGGCCTGGAACACCAGCCTGCCGAGGCCGGGCAGATAGAAAACATTCTCGATGATGATGGTGCCGGCAAGCAGGAAGGCGAACTGCAGGCCCAGAATGGTCAGCACCGGAATCATGGCGTTGCGCAGCGCGTGCCGCCACAGCACAGCTCGGTAGGGCAGACCCTTGGCGCGGGCGGTACGAATATAGTCCTCGTTCAGCACCTCGATCAGCGCCGAGCGGGTGACGCGCGCCAGAATCGCGGCTTGCGGCAAGGCAAGCGCCAACGCCGGCAGCAGCAGCGACTTCAAGGCTGGCCAGACGCCGGCACTCCAGCCGGGAAAGCCGCCAGCAGGAACCAGCCGCAGCCAGACGGCGAAGACATAGATCAGCATCAGCGCGAACCAGAAATTGGGCACGGCGACGCCAAGCTGTGCGGCGCCCATGGAAATCGTATCACCGGCCCGTCCACGCCGGCTGGCGGAAAACAGGCCGACGGGAATCGCGATGAGGGTGGAGAGCGCAAGCGCAATCAGCGCCAGCGGCAGCGAGACGGCCAGCCGCTCGCGAACCAGACCGATGACCGGCACCGAATAGGTGTAGGAGCGGCCGAAATCGAGGCTGAGCAGGCCGCCCGCCCAGTGCAGATAGCGCCAAGCCAGCGGCGCGTTGAGGCCCATCTGGTTGCGCAGCAACTCGACCTGGTCGGCACTGGCATTCAGGCCCAGCATTAGCCGCGCCGGATCGCCGGGCAGGACCTCCAGGACGGCGAACACCACCATGGAAGCCAGCACCAGCGTGGCGATGGCGATGGCGAGGCGTTTTAGGAGGTAGGCGGTCATGGAAGGTGGGGGATCATTCGCTCCACTTCACCTTGGTCAAATCATTGGCCTGGATCGGGGCGTTTTCCCACAGCCCTTGCAGCTTGGCGTCCCAGACGCCGATCTTCGGCAATTCATAGAGGAAGCCGACCACCGCATCGTCGGCCAGGATCTTCTGCGCTTGCCCCAGCAATTCCTTGCGCTTGGCTTCGTCGGAGGTGACGCCGAGATCGGCAATCACGTTGTCGAAGGCCGGGTTGTCGTAGTTGAAGTAATAATCCTTGCGCGAATAGATATCGATGTCGTTGGGCTCGGTGTGGGAGACGATCGTCAGGTCGTAATCCTTCTTGGTGAACACCTGGTCCAGCCACTGTGCCCATTCGACCGGAATGATTTCCAGATCGATGCCAACGTCGCGAAGCTGCGAGGCGATGATTTCGCCACCGAGACGGGCATAGGTGGGCGGCGGCAGTTTCAGCGTCGCCTTGAAGCCGTTCTCGAGGCCTGCCTCTTTCAGCAATTCCTTGGCCTTGGCGACATCATGCGGGTAGCGGCCGGTGAGGTCGACATAGTCCTTGTTGGCCGGCGACATATGCGAGCCGATCGGCTGGCCGAGGCCGGCCGAGGCGCCGTCGATGATGGCCTTGCGGTCGAGCGCGTAAGAGATCGCCTGCCTCACCTGCAGCTTGTCGAAAGGCGGCTTCTTGTTGTTGATCGACAGGATGGTCTCACCCTCGGTCGCGCCGATCACCACCTTGAAGCGCGGGTCG
The DNA here is from genome assembly GCF_003998715.1 of Mesorhizobium sp. M7A.F.Ca.CA.002.15.2.1. Taxonomy (NCBI): domain Bacteria; kingdom Pseudomonadati; phylum Pseudomonadota; class Alphaproteobacteria; order Hyphomicrobiales; family Phyllobacteriaceae; genus Mesorhizobium; species Mesorhizobium sp. M7A.F.Ca.CA.002.15.2.1. The sequence goes on along the minus strand of NZ_RZPI01000298.1, from coordinate 1,773 downwards.
TCCTTGACCTGGGCGACGCTGTCGGCATCGAAGAACGGGAAAGCCTGGATGTCGCCCGAGAGCAGCGCCGGCACATAGGCCGCGGCATCCGGCACGATGCGAAACTCGGCCTTGTCGAGCGACGCCGGCGTGCCCCAGTAATTGTCCGATTTGACCAGCGTGATCGACGATCCCTTGGCCCAGCTCTGGAACTTGAACGGGCCGGTGCCGATCGGTTTCTCCTTGTTGGTGTCGGCAGATTCCGGCGCCACGATCACCGCGTCGCCCCAGCCCATATTGTAGAGGAACGAGCCCTGCGGGTTCTTCAGCGTGACCTTGACGGTTGCCGGATCGACGACGTCGACCTTGTCGATGGCGGCGAACAGGCCCTTTTGCGCGTTGACGGAGTTGTCGGCTCGCGCCCGGTCGAGCGAGAATTTCACGTCGGCGGCATCGAAGTCGGTGCCGTCATGGAATTTCACGCCGGTGTGCAGCTTGAAGGTGTAGACCTTGCCGTCATCGGAAATGGTCCAGCTTTCGGCCAGATCCGGGAGCACCTCGCCATTCGGCCCGATGCGCGTCAGGCCTTCGAACACATTGGCATAGAGAACCTCGTCGATCGCTGCGGCGGCACCGGCGGTCGGATCGAGATGCGGGGGTTCGAGCGGAATGCCGATGACCAGGTCGGTTCGCGCGGCGAACGCAGAGGTGCCGGCGGCCAGCGACAGCACCGCGGCCGCCAGAATGGTTTTCCACAATTTCATCGTGCAACTCCCCATGCGTTCAGACACGTGCTCGAACCCGAGTGATAGAAGCGTGATTTCGCCACGGAGTAAATTGCGTTTCGTTCTGCCCCTTGGCGTGGCCGGGAATGTTTTTGTCCTGGCGACCGCATCGGCAGTCGAAGCTTGTCGCGGTGCACACCTTATCCCGTGGCTGTGCCGCGCAGCAGCACGTTGAGCCCTATCGCCATCACCTTGGCCGATTCCACCATGTCCGATATGCCGACCCATTCGTCCGGCCGGTGGGCGAGGTCGAGAATGCCAGGCCCATAAGCGATGCAATCATAGATATGGCCGATGCGAGCTATGTGCTTCTGGTCATAGGTGCCGGGCGAAATGACATAATCGGGTTCGCGGTCGAAGATCGCCATGATGCCTTGCGCAACCGCCTTGACCACCGGCGCGTCGCGCTCGGTCATCAGCGGCAGCACTTCCATCAGGTCGCGGATTTCATAGTCGAATTTTGTCCGCTCGCGTTTCAACCGGTCGAGAATGCCGGTCACTTCACCTTTGACGGTGTCGAGATCTTCCTCGAGCAGGAAACGGCGGTCGATGGTCATCCGGCAGGAGTCGGGCACGTTGGGCGACGGCAGGCCGGGCCGGAAATCCTCGGTCTGGCCGCCATGGATCGAATTGATGTTCATGGTCGAGCGTTTTGCTCCTTCGGGCACGACCGGCATGCGCGTCATCTTGCGGTCGAGCGCGGGAAACAGTTCGTCCTCGAAAGCCCGCAGCACGGCGCCCATGTGGCGCACCGCATTGTCGCCGAGAAACGGCATCGAGCCGTGCGCGATCTCCCCCTTGGTCTCGATCTCCGCCCACCAGACGCCACGATGGCCGAGGCAGATGCGGTCCTTGTTCAGCGGCTCGGGAATGATGACATGGTCGACCCTGGGTTTTGAGAAATAGCCGAGCCTGGCCAGATGCGCGACGCCGCCGAAGCCGCCGGATTCCTCGTCGACGGTGCCGGATATTTCGATGGCGCCGGGAAAATCGGGGAAGACTTCCAGGA
>NZ_RZPI01000297.1:0-6365 GCF_003998715.1 Mesorhizobium sp. M7A.F.Ca.CA.002.15.2.1 | reverse complement strand
GGCCGAGGATCTCGCGCACGCTTTTCATGCTCTTGCCGAGGAAATGCTCGTAGGCGGCATCCTCACTGACGCTGCCGCCGGCAAGCCTGACCATGCCGAGCAGCGCCGAGACGGAGAGCGCCTCGCTGTCGACCAGCACGCCATCGCAGTCGAAAATGACCAGTTCAGGCGTCATGGCCGAGAATGGCTCTCAGAGCTTGCCGGCGAGGTAGCGCGTCAGCGTGGCGCGCGCGCCATTCGCCCACAGCACGTTGAGCGCATGGGCAAAGGCCTCGACAAACGCCGTTGCGCGGCCGACATCGCCATAGATGTCCTCCATGGCGAGCCAGGCGGCGGGAGCGTCCTTTGCTGCCTTTGCCGTCGCCTGCAGCCGGTCCCAACTCGGGTCGTTGGGCTCGATGACGGCGCCGCTGTCCGTCGTGCCGAAGCAGTAGCGGCACCACAATGCCGATTCCAGGGCCAGGCCGGCGACGCTTTTCCCAGCCTTCAGCCGGTCGGCGATGGTCGGGATGATGAACTTCGGCTGGCGGTTGGAGCCGTCGAGGCAGAGCCGGCGCACCGTGTCGCCGATCTTCGGGTTGGAGAAGCGGCTCTCGATGAGCTGGTAATAGTCTTCCAGAACCGTGTCCGGCACCGGCGGCACCGTCGGGATGATTTCGTCCCGTTCGAGCTTGGCCAGAAAACCGCTCACCAGCGGCTCCTGCATCGCCTCATGCACGAAATGGATGTCCATCAGGCCGGCCGGATAGGCGATCGCTGCATGGCCGCCATTGAGGATGCGGATTTTCATCAGTTCATAAGGCGCAACGTCTTTGACGAACTGCACGCCGACCTTTTCCAGCGGCGGCCGGCCATCGGTGAAATGGTCCTCCAGCACCCACTGCCGGAACGGCTCGCAGAACACCGGCCAGTTGTCCTCGAGGCCGAAATCCTTGGCCAGGATGCCGCGCTCGCGGTCGGTGGTGGCCGGCGTGATGCGATCGACCATGCCGTTCGGAAAGGCGACATGCTCGCTGACCCAGTTCGCCAGATCCTCGTCGATCAAACGGGCCAGGCCGATGACGCCATCCGAGGTGACATGGCCATTGTGGGGAATGTTGTCGCACGACATCACGGTGAACGGCACGGTGCCTTCATCGCGGCGGCGCATCAGCCCGGCAAGGATGATGCCGAACACCGTCTTCGGCGTGGCGCCGGCCTGCGCGTCGGCGACGATGTCGGGATGGGTCGGGTTGAACACGACGGAGGCCGGGTCGATGAAATAGCCACCTTCGGTGATGGTCAGCGAAACGATCTTGATCGCCGGGTCGGCAAGCCGTTCGATCACACCGGCCGCATCGCCGGGCATCAGGAAGTCGATCATCGCGCCGGTGACGCGTGCGCTCATATGGCCGCTATCCTGCTCGACCACCGTGGTGAGCCAGTCCTGCTCTTCCAGTTTGCCGCGACCGATCTTTTCGCCGTCGAACACGCCGGCACCGATCAGCGCCCAGTCATGGCCGATGCCCGCATTGAACAGATCGTCGAGATAGACGGCCTGATGCGAGCGGTGGAAATTGCCGACGCCGAAATGCACGATGCCGGCCTTCAGCGTCGCGCGGTCATACTTCGGACCTGCGACGTTGGCGGGCAGCTTGGAGAGGTTAGAGGACGAGAGTTTCACGGTCATCTGTTTTACCCTTTGGCCGGGTTTCGGCCTTCGTTACGCTCCTCTCCCCGTCGGGGAGCGGATAAGGGGTGGCACTTGCTACGCGCCCGCTGAAGTCGGCCTCTGCTCCCCGCGGAGGGACGAGGAGCAGAGGCCGTCCCCCGCCCTCAACTCATCCACTGGCCGCCATCGACATTGTAGGTCTGGGCGACGATGTATTCGGCGTCGCTGCTGGCGAGAAACACAGCCATGCCGGTGAGGTCCTGTGCCGTGCCCATGCGGCCATACGGCACCGCCTCGCCGACCAGTTTCTTCTTCTCGCCCCTCGGCCGGTTCTCATATTTGGCGAACAGCGAATCGACGTGATCCCAGTGCTCGCCGTCGACGACGCCAGGGGCAATCGCGTTGACGTTGATGCGGTGCTTGATCAGGTCGAGCCCCGCCGACTGGGTCAGCGAGATGACGGCGGCCTTGGTGGCGCAATAGACGCCGACCAGCGCCTCGCCGCGCCGTCCGGCCTGGCTCGCCATGTTGATGATCCTGCCGCCCTTGCCTCGCGCGATCATCGAGCGGGCGGCTGCCTGCAGCATGAACAGCGTGCCGGCGACATTGACGGAAAACAACTTGTCGTAGCTTGCCCTGGTGATTTCGACGATCGGCGCCAGGTCGAACAGGGCGGCGTTGTTGATCAGGATATCGAGGCCACCGGTCTTCGTCTCGACGGCTTTCACCGCCGCCTCGATCGAGGCGAGGTCGGTGACGTCGAGCTTGACCGCATAGGCCTTGCCGCCAATCTCGGCGGCGGTCTTCTGCGCCGCCTCGAGATTGATGTCGCCGATGGCGACGGTTGCGCCTTCGCCGGCATAGGCTTCGGCGAAGGCTCTGCCGATGCCGCGGGCCGAACCCGTGATCAGCGCGGATTTGCCGGCCAGTCGCATGTTCAGATTGCCTTTCCGTCGGCGCCAAAGCGATGCAGCTTGGCCTTGTCTGGTGTCAGGTAAATGGTGTCGCCGTGATGGACGCCGAGTTCGCCGTCGGCGCGCACGGTCAGCGGACCGACGCCGTCGGCCTGGACGTGCAGGAAGGTGTCGGAGCCGAGATGCTCGGCGACGCCGACGACTGCCTTCCATTCGCCCGCCCTGGTCGAGATCTCCAGGTGTTCGGGACGGATGCCGATGGTCTTGGCGCCGTTTTTGGCAGCCGGCGCGCCCTCGATCAGGTTCATCTTCGGCGAGCCGATAAAGCTGGCGACGAACAGGTTCTTCGGCGTCTTGTAGAGCTCCATCGGCGAGCCGACCTGCTCGATGTTGCCGGCGTTCAGCACGACGATCTTGTCGGCCATGGTCATCGCTTCAACCTGATCGTGGGTAACGTAGATCATGGTGGTTTTGAGCTGATGGTGCAGCTCGCTGATCTCCAGCCGCATGGTGCCGCGCAGTGCCGCATCGAGATTGGACAGCGGTTCGTCGAACAGGAAGGCGGTCGGCTGACGCACGATGGCGCGGCCGATCGCGACGCGCTGGCGCTGGCCGCCTGAAAGCTGGCCGGGCCGGCGTTCGAGATAGTTGGTCAGGTTGAGCACGCGCGCCGCGTCTCCCACCTTCTTGTCGATGGTCGCCTTGTCCTCACCGGCCATCTTCAGCGGGAAGCCGATGTTCTTGGCCACCGTCATGTGCGGATAGAGCGCGTAAGACTGGAACACCATGGCGAGCTTGCGCTTGGCCGGTGCCTCGCCGGTGACGTCGCGGCCGTCGATGTTGATGGAGCCGCCGCTGGTGTCCTCGAGCCCGGCGATCAGGCGCAGCAGCGTTGACTTGCCGCAACCCGACGGGCCGACAAAGACGACGAACTCGCCATTCTCGATCACCAGGTCGAGACCGGGGATGATGGACGTCGCTCCGAAGGATTTCGAGACGTTCTTGAGCGTGATGTTTCCCATGGTTTCCTCCCCGAGGGGTTATTTCTGCCGATTGCTTCGGGCAATTCCGTTATTTCACCGCACCAAATGTCAGGCCGCGCACCAGCTGCTTCTGGCTGAACCAGCCCATGATCAGGATCGGCGCGATGGCCAGCGTCGAGGCGGCCGAAAGCTTCGCCCAGAACAGGCCTTGCGGGCTTGAGAACGAGCTGATGAAGGCGGTCAGGGGTGCGGCTTCCGTCGTCGTCAGCCGGATCGTCCAGAACGCCTCGTTCCAGGCCAGGATGATGTTGAGCAGCATTGTCGAGGCGATGCCCGGCACCGCCATCGGCGTCAGCACATAGACGATCTCGTTCCACAGCGATGCGCCGTCCATGCGCGCCGCTTCCAGGATCTCGCCAGGGATTTCGCGGAAATAGGTGTAGAGCATCCACACCACGATCGGCAGGTTGATCAGCATCAGCATGATCATGAGGCCGATGCGGCTGCCGAGCAGGCCTGTGTCGCGGAAGATCAGGTAGATCGGGAACAGCACCGCGACCGCCGGCATCATCTTGGTGGACAGCATCCACATCAAGATGTCCTTGGTCCGCTTGGTCGGCGAGAAGGCCATCGACCATGCCGCCGGTATGGCGACCAGCAGGGCCAGGATGGTCGAGCCGACCGAGAGCAGCACCGAGTTGAAGAAGAACTTGAAGTAGCCGCTCTGTGCCTGGACCTCGGTATAGCTCTCGAACGTTCCCGACGGGATGATGCTGAAGCCCTGGATGGCTTCCTGCTCCGACTTGAACGAGGTGATGATCGTGTAGAGGATCGGGAAGAAGATCAGCAGGGCGACGATCCAGGCGGCAACCGTCGCGATCGTCTTGTGCCGGGTGGTGACTGAGCGTGCCATCGTAGCCTCCCTTACTTGTCCAGGTTCTTGCCGACGGCGCGCATGGCGAAGAAGGCAACGATATTGGCGAGAATGACGGCGATCACACCGCCGGCGGATGCCTGGCCGATTTTGAACTCCAGCAACGCCTTCTGGTAGACGAGGAAGGGCAGGTTGGTGGAGGCGTATCCCGGGCCGCCATTGGTGGTGACGAGGATCTCGGCATAGACCGAGAGAAGGAAGATCGTCTGGATCAGGATGACGACCGTGATGGCGCGCGACATGTGCGGCAGCGTCAGATAGATGAAGCGGCTGATGAACCCGGCGCCGTCCATCTCGGCGGCTTCCTTCTGCTCGCCGTCGAGCGACTGCAGCGCGGTCAGAAGAATGAGCGTCGCGAAGGGCAGCCACTGCCAGGCGACGATGATGATGATCGCCAGCATCGGATGTTGCCCGAACCAGTCGATCGGCTGGGCCCCGAAGAAGCGGGCTATGTCGGCGAACACCCCGTATGGCGGGTGCATGATCATGTTCTTCCAGACCAATGCGGCCACCGGCGGCATGACGAAGAACGGCGAGATGACGAGGATGCGCACGATGCCCTGGCCCCACATCGGCTGGTCGATCAGCAGCGCCAGAAGGATACCGCCGATCACCGTGATCAGGAGCACGCTGACCACCAAGGTGAGCGTGTTGAGGATCGACTGCAGGAAGGCCGGGTTGGAATAGAACAGCGCGTAATTCGAGAAGCCGACGAAGCCGTCGCGGATCGGATTGAGCGGGTTGTACTGCTGGAAGGAGAACCAGATGGTGATGACCAGCGGCACGATCATCCAGACGAACAGCAGCACCACGGATGGCGCCATCATGAAACGGGCAAGCGAACGGGTCTGCTGAGTAGCCATGACGGTCACCCTTCACTGGTCAGACGGAATTTTCAAAGGCGTTAAAGGCGGCCGCCCGAACTGGGAACTCGGGCGGCCGTTGCCGGTCAAGGAGGCGACCGGCAGTCGGCACCGGGAGGAGCCTTACTTGATGTATCCGCCCTCGGTCATTGCCGCGGTGGCAGCGTCCTGGGCCTGCTTCAGCGCGTCGTCGACGCTCGACTGGCCGGCAAGCGCCGCCGAGAAGAGCTGGCCGACCGTGGTGCCAAGGCCCTGGAACTCAGGGATGGCGACGAACTGGACGCCGACATAGGGCACCGGCTTGACCGTCGGATGCGTCGGATCGGCGGCGTTGATGGAGTCCAGCGTCATCTTGGCGAACGGAGCGGCCTTCTGGTACTCGGCATTGGCGTAGAGCGAGGAGCGCGTGCCCGGAGGAACGTTGGCCCAGCCTTCCTTCGAAGCGACGAGCTCCGCATAGTGCTTGCTGGTCGCCCAGGAGACGAACTTCTCGGCGGCATCCGCTTTCTGCGTGCCGGCGGGGATGGCCAGCGACCAGGCCCACAGCCAGTTGCCGCGCTTGCCCAGGCCATTGTCGGGCGCCAGCGCATAGCCGACCTTATCGGCGACGGTCGAGTTCTTCGGGTCCGAAACGAAGGACGCGGCGACCGTGGCGTCGATCCACATGCCGCATTTGCCCTGCTGGAACAGCGCCAGGTTTTCGTTGAAGCCGTTGGAGGAAGCCCCCTCGGGGCCGTCGGCCTTCATCAGGTCGACATAGAACTGCAACGTGTTCTTCCATTCCGGCTGATCGAACTGCGGCTTCCAGTTCTCGTCGAACCAGCGGGCGCCGAAGGAGTTCGACATGGCGGTCAGGAAAGCCATGTTCTCGCCCCAGCCGGCCTTGCCGCGCAGGCACACGCCGTTCACGCCATTGGCGCGGTCGGTCATCTTGTCGGCGGCCTGCTTGATGAAGTCCCAGGTCGGCGCGTCGGGCATCTTCAGCCCGGCCTTGTCCATCAGGTCCTTGCGGTACATGAC
>NZ_RZPI01000296.1:0-6381 GCF_003998715.1 Mesorhizobium sp. M7A.F.Ca.CA.002.15.2.1 | reverse complement strand
GCACCCCGTAGCAGCCGTCATAAATGCCGGCATCGATGACGGTGTCGATGTGCGAGCCGATGAGCAGCGGCGCTTGCCCGGTGTTTTCCGGGCTTTGCCAGATGCCGAAAATGTTGCCGACCCGGTCGATGGCGACATCGAGCCCGGCCTGCCGAAGCCAGCCGACGAAGAGGTCGCGGCCCTGCCTGTCGGTGTCTGAGGCGGCCAGCCGGGTCAGCCTGCCCTCGACATCCCGGCCAACAGCGCCGAGTTCGCGGATGCGGCCGAGCAGGCGCTGCGCATCGATGGCGATCATGCCGTTGCCTCGGCTGTCATCTTGCCTTCCAGCACATCGGCCGGGTTCATGCCAACCAGTTCGGCGTAGCGATGCGGGTCGGTGGCGCCTTCGGTGTTGATCACCAGCACCCGCGATTTGCCGTCAAGTCCAAGATCGGCCCGGTTGTCGGCCACCGCCCGGATCAGCCCGGCAAGGCCGACACCACCGCTTTCGCCGGCGACGATCACCGGGTCACCGCCGGCCGGCCAGGCCAGCCGCCGCATCACCGCGATGGCCTCGTCCTCATCCACCGTCATGAAGGCGTCGGCGGCGCGCGCCAGCACCCGCCAGGCGACCGGCGAGGCTTCGTAACATTCAAGCATGGCCATCACCGTCGGCTGGCCGTGCGCGACCTTGACCGGGCGCCCGACCTGGGCGGCTGCGAAGACACAAGCGGCACGCGCCGGCTCGACCACGATGAAGGTCGGCCTAGCGTCACCGAGCACGGTGGCCAGATGACCGGCCAGCGCGGCGGCAATGCCGCCGACACCGGCCTGCACGAAGACGTGGGTCGGCGTCCGAGGGAGTTGGCGCAAGGCTTCGCGTACGATCGCGGTATAGCCCTGCATGACCAGGCCGGGAATGCGCTCATAGCCCGGCCACGAGGTGTCGGAGACCACGGTCCAGTCCTTGTCGGCCGAAACCTGGGCAGCTTGCCTGACCGAATCGTCATAATTGCCGTGGACGCGGATCATCTCGGCGCCATAGCGGGCGATCGCCGCGATGCGCTCCTCGCTGACCCCGGCGTGGACGAAGATCGCCGCCCGCGCGCCGACGAGTTGCGCGCCTTGCGCGACGGAGCGGCCATAGTTGCCGTCGGTCGCACAGGCAAATGTCATCGCCGCGGCGACCGCCCGCACATCAGGCCGATCGAGATCGGCCACATCGAGGAGCCGGCCAAGGCGACTGCCGGCCTCCTCCAGCACCAGGCGGAAGACGGCATAGGCGCCGCCAAGCGCCTTGAAGCTGCCGAGGCCGAGGCGAAAGCCCTCATCCTTGATATGGATGGCGCCCAGTCCGAATTCGCTGGCGAGCGCCGGCAGTGCATGCAGCGGCGTCATCCGGTGATTGTCGCGGTGGCTGAGAAAACGCTCGACCGTGTCGGCTCCGGCCACGCCAAGGGTTTCGGCATCGATCGGATCGAGCGGCCGGCGGTGCGATGCGTTGCGGTTGAGCAGGAACATTGGCCGGTCCCGTTGGTCAGCGAGAACATATTGCAGGAGCAACGCAAAGAGCGCTGTAATATGGTCTCTTAAATGCAAGTTTGTTTCGTCCAGGATATTCCATTGCCTGCATTGCCGTCCTCGCTCGATAGTTTCGATCTCGCCATCCTTGCCATCCTGCAGCGCGACAACACGACGCCGCAGCGGTTGATCGGCGAGGCGGTGAACCTGTCGGCGCCGGCGGTGCAGCGCCGCATCAAGCGCATGGAGCAGACCGGCGTCATTGCCGGCAATGTCGCTGTCGTCGAGCCGGCAGCGGTCGGTCAACCCATCACCATCTTCGTCGAGGTGGAACTCGAGAGCGAACGCGCCGAACTGATCGACGCGGCCAAGCGGCAGTTCTCGGCGACCCCCGAGGTCCAGCAATGCTATTACGTCACCGGCGAGGCCGACTTCATCCTGGTCATCACAGTGGCCGACATGGGCGCCTATGAGGCGCTGACGCGAAAACTGTTCTTCGACAGCAACAATGTCCGCAAATTCCGCACGTTCGTTGCCATGGACCGGGTCAAGGTAGGGTTGACGGTGCCTTTGCCTGTCTAAATATTTGTCGCGCGGCAGGCCTTTACTTTCCCACCATGTTTTTGACATTCTCGGGCTGTGAATTCTGCCGCGGAGGCCGGCTTGGACGACACCACCCCAGTTGCGATCATCGGTGCCGGGCCGGCGGGCCTGGCCATTGCCGCGTGCCTGCGGCAGAGCGGGCAGGATTTCGTCCTGCTGGAAAAGGAGCAGCAGGCCGCACCCGCCTGGCGACGCCACTATGAGCGCGTCCATTTGCACACGGCCAAGCGCTTTTCCTCGCTGCCCTTCGCGCCCTTTCCCAGGGACTATCCGCGTTATGTGCCGCGCGATCTCTTCATCGACTATCTAGATGCCTATGCGCAACGTTTCGATCTGCGGCCGCGATTTGGAGAAACAGTGCGGGCGATCACCCGGCGGGGCAGAAGCTGGCTCGTGGATACGACGACCGGTCCCTTGCATGCTTCAAACGTTGTGATTGCATCTGGCAACAACGCAGAGCCGCTGATGCCCAGATTTGCCGGCGCCGATGCCTTCAAGGGCCAAAAGCTGCATAGCGCCGACTATCGCAACGCAGTGCCTTTCGCCGGCCGGCCGGTGCTGATCGTCGGCATGGGCAATACCGGCGCCGAGATCGCGCTCGATCTGGTGGAAGGCGGTGCGCGGCCGACGATTTCGGTGCGCGGCGGCGTTCATATCGTACCGCGCGAACTGCTTGGCGTGCCCATCCAGATGATCGGCATGGCGGCGCGCCTGATGCCGCAGCGCATCAACGATGCCTTGTTTCCCATCATCCTCGATCTGGCGTTGGGCAGGCTGGGGAAATACGGGCTCAGGCGGCCGCAGCAAGGAATGCTGCAGCAGATCGCGCTCTCGTCGCGCATTCCGACGATCGATATCGGCACGGTGCGCAAGATCCGCGAAGGTGCGATCAAGATCGTACCCGACATTGCCGAGATCACCGAACAGGGCGCCCGTTTTACCGACGGCAGGCATGGCGAGTTCGACGCGATCATCTTCGCCACCGGCTTCCGGCCCGGCTACGCCAAATTGCTGGAGCCCGGCGTTCAGCCAGAGCGCAGCGGCGTCAATGCGAGGGCTTCAGAGCTTGGCCTCTATCTCATCGGCTTTCACAATCCGGTCACCGGATTGCTGCGCGAAATCTCGATCGAGGCCGAGCAGATCGCCGACGACATCAGTCTTAGGCGAAACCGAAAGAAGGTGGCCGAAGCCCTGCCGGTATAATTTGACGCGAGAGCAACTGAGTTCTCTCACCTTGCCGCGCGCAGCCAGACCTTGTTGTCGTGGAAGGCAGCACCCCCATAGGGTGCAGGCGCGTCGGCGCCGGTCAAAACGTTGATGCCCTCGCCGCGCTCATGGGCGCTGTTTGGCCAGATGCCTTCGGCGATCACCACGCCACGCTTGATGCCGTCGAACAATTTTGCATGCAGCACGACTTCGCCGCGCTGGTTGCCGACCTCGACACGGTCGCCATCGGCCAGCCCAAGTGCCGCGGCATCGTCGGGATGTAGAAGCAGTTCCGGGCGGCCCTCCCTGGCTTTCGACACCGGTGTTTCCGAGAATGTCGAATTGAGGAAGTTGCGCGCCGGCGACGTCGTCAGCCGGAACGGGTGGGCTTCGTCGGCGACCTCGATCAGGTCGACATGGTCGGGGAATTCCGGCAGCCGCGCCACCGGGCCGAACAGGCCCATGCTTTTGGGCGGCCGGTTGGGCGCCGCCTGCCCGGTCCAGTCGGCGCGGAAGCGGAATTTTCCATCCGCGTGGCCAAATCCGTTGATGAAGTGTGCTGCCTCGAAATCCGGCTGCAGGTCGACCCATTTGTCTTGCTTCAAGCTTTCGAAACTGCCCAGCCCGCGCTTGCCCAGGATGATGTCGATATGCTGCTGCTCGGTCAGGCCGAAACCCGGACGGTCGGCGACACCGAGGCGATCAGCCAATTGCTCGATGACGAAATGGTTGGTGCGCGGTCCCTCCGGCGGCTCGATCAGCTTGGGGCCAAGCGTGATGTGCTGGTTGCCGCCGCCCTTGTAGACATCGTCGTGCTCGAGGAACATCGTGGCCGGCAATACGATGTCGGCAAGCTTGGCCGTGTCGGTCATGAACTGCTCGTGCACGCAAGTGAACAGGTCGTCGCGCAGGAAGCCTTGCGTCACCAGCCGCTGCTCCGGCGCGACATTCACCGGATTGGTGTTCTGGATCAGCATCGCCGTCACCGGCGGGCCACCATAGAGCGCATCGCTGGCACCGGTCAGCACCGGGCCGATGCGCGAATGGTCGAGATAGCGGATCGAGGGATCGCGCATCCTGGTGCCTTCGAGCACATCCTGGTTGAGCTTGAAGATGCCGGAATTGGAATGGAAGGCGCCGCCGCCCTCATATTGCCAGCTGCCGGTGACAGCCGCGATGCACGAGGCGGCATGCATGTTGACGGCGCCATTGCGCTGGCGTGCAAAACCATAGCCGAGGCGGAAATAGGTCTTCTTGGTCGTGCCGACGAGGCGGGCGAAGGCCTCGATCTCGGCAACCGTCAGGCCCGTGATCCCGGCCGCCCACGCCGGAGTGCGCGTCTCGAGATGCGCTTCCAGCCCTCTCGGGTCGTCGGTGTATTTCGAGAGATAGGCGCGGTCGGCCATGCCCTCCTTGAACAGCACATGCATGACCGCGCAGGCCAGCGCGCCATCGGTGCCTGGCTTCAGCACAAGGCCAAGATCGGCCTGCTTCATCGTCGCGTTTTCGTAGACGTCGATGACGACGATCTTGGCGCCGCGCTCCTTGCGCGCCTTGATGGCGTGGGTCATGACGTTGACTTGGGTCACCACCGCATTGGTGCCCCAGATCACCACGCAATCGGATTTCGCCATCTCGCGCGGGTCCGGCCCGCGCAAGGCGCCGGCCCCCATCATCCAGCCCGTCCAGGCGAGATTGGTGCAGATCGACCCGAAGAAGCCGGAATACTTTTTCGCGTGGCGCAGCCGGTCGATGCCGTCGCGCTGCACCAGCCCCATCGTGCCGGCATAGTAGTAGGGCCAGATCGTCTCCGAGCCGTACCTCTCCTCGGCCGCAATGAACTTTTCGGCGACGAGGTCGAGCGCGGCCTCCCAGCTCGCTTCCTTCCAGGTGCCGTCGCCCTTAGCGCCGGCGCGGATCAGCGGCTTCAGCAAACGGTCGGGATGGTGGACGCGGTCGGCATAACGCGCAACCTTGGCGCAGACGACGCCGGCGGTGTAGCTATTGGACTTGGCGCCATGGACGCGGCCGATCCGATTGCCGTCGAGCAGTTCGACCTCGAGCGCGCAGGTCGAAGGACAATCATGCGGACAGGCCGAATGGCCGATGCGAAGCTTGGCGTGCTGGTTCATGCGGCAAGACTAGCGGGTTTCAAAGGGCGCGTGTAGGGCCAGATGATTAGCCAATCTCCCCACTTGTGGGGAGATTGCGTAATCACTCCGCCGTGCCTTCTTCATACTCTGCCGACATGGACAGCCACTTTTCCTCGTGGCCGGCCAGCGTCTGGGCCAGTTGCGAGCGCTCCTTGGCCAGCCGGGTCGCTGTCGAGGGATCCTTTTCGTACACCGCCGGATTGGACAGTTCGTCCTCGATGCCGTCGATGCGCTTGCGGATGCGGTCCATCAGCGCTTCGGTGGCGCGGATTTCCTTGGCCAGCGGCTCGAAGGCGGCGCGGCGTGCCGCCGCATCGCGACGGCGGTCGGCCTTTGACGCCTTTTCCGCCTCGCGCTTGCCGCGGCGGTCGCCGGACACGCCGGTGACCAGCGTCTTGTAGTCTTCCAGATCGCCGTCATAGGGGTTGACCGCGCCGTCCTTGACCAGCCACAGCCGGTCGGCGGTTGCCTCGAGCAGATGGCGATCATGCGAGATCAGGATGACGGCGCCAGGGAATTCGTTCAACGCATGGATCAGCGATTCGCGGCTGTCGATGTCGAGATGGTTGGTCGGTTCGTCGAGGATGAACAGGTTCGGCCCCTCGAAGGCCGACAGGCCCATCAGCAGCCGCGCCTTCTCGCCGCCCGAAAGATCCTTGGCGGCGGTGTTCATTTTCTCGGTCGTGAGGCCGAACTGGGCGACGCGGCCGCGCACCTTCGATTCCGGCGCCTCCGGCATCAACCGGCGGACATGCTCGTAGGCGTTTTCGTCCGGCCGCAGATCGTCGAGCTGATGCTGAGCGAAGATCGCCACCTTCAGCCCGGGCGCCACCGTCATGGTGCCGCTCTCCTGCTTCAACCGGCCGGACAGCAGTTTGGCGAAGGTCGACTTGCCGTTGCCGTTGGCGCCGAGCAGCGC
>NZ_RZPI01000295.1:0-6387 GCF_003998715.1 Mesorhizobium sp. M7A.F.Ca.CA.002.15.2.1 | reverse complement strand
TCTTCTGCGCCCACTGGTCCCAATTGTAGATGTGCACGTCGGTGCCGCAGATCGCCGTCTTCTTGATCTTGATCAGCACGTCGTTAGGGCCGATTTCCGGCACCGGCACCTCTTCCATCCAGATGCCTGGTTCGGCCTTGGCCTTCACCAGCGCTTTCATCATGTTCGACATGCTTTTGTCCCTTGAAGCTCTTGTTCCGGAATCGCTTTTCGATTCCGGCTTGTCAGGAAATCACCCCGAGTTCGCGCCCGACGGCGGCGAACGCTTCCACCGCGCGGTCGATATCGGCGCTGGAATGCGCCGCCGACATCTGCGTGCGGATGCGCGCCTGCCCCTTTGGCACCACCGGGAAGGAGAAGCCGATGACATAGATGCCGCGCTTCAGCATGCGCGCGGCCATCTCCTGCGCCAGGCTGGCATCGCCCAGCATCACCGGGATGATCGGATGATCCGCTCCGGCCAGCGTGAAGCCGAGCTTGCCCATTTGCGACCGGAACCGCGCAGCGTTGTCGTAGAGTTTGTCGCGCAGCCCATCGCCGTCCTTGATCAGCTCGAACACCTTGATCGAAGCGCCGGCGATCGCCGGCATCAGCGTGTTGGAAAAGAGATACGGCCGTGAGCGCTGGCGCAACCAGTCGACCACCTGGCTTTTGCCCGAGGTGTAACCACCGGAGGCCCCACCAAGTGCCTTGCCGAGCGTCCCGGTGATGATGTCGACCCTGCCCTCGACGCCGCAATGCTCGGCCGAGCCGCGGCCGTTCTGACCGACGAAGCCGACGGCATGGCTGTCGTCGACCATCACCATGGCGTCATACTTCTCGGCGAGGTCGCAGACACCCCTGAGATTGGCGATGATGCCATCCATCGAAAACACGCCGTCGGTGGCGATCAACCGGAAGCGGCAGTCCCGGGCTTCCTTCAGGCGCGCCTCGAGATCGGCCATGTCGTTGTTGGCGTAGCGGAAACGTTTGGCCTTCGACAGCCGCACACCATCGATGATCGAGGCATGATTCAAGGCATCCGAAATAATGGCGTCTTCCTCGCCCAGCAGCGTCTCGAACAGGCCGCCATTGGCATCGAAGCAGGAGCCGTAAAGGATGGTGTCTTCCATGCCGAGGAAGGAGGAAATCGTGGCTTCGAGTTGCTTGTGCTCTTCCTGCGTGCCGCAGATGAAGCGCACCGATGCCATGCCGTAGCCATAGCGGTCGAGCGCCTGCTTGGCAGCATTGCGCAAATCGGCGCTATCGGCGAGGCCGAGATAGTTGTTGGCACAGAAATTCAACACCTTGTCGCCGCCGACCTCGATCTCGGCCGACTGCGTCGAAGTGATCACCCGCTCCGACTTGTAGAGGCCTGCCGATTTGAGCCCCGCGAGCTCGCTGTCGATGTGGGAGAGGAATGCTGCGGTCATGACCTAGCCTCGTTTGATGTGGGCCGACTGTCGTCTCGTCCGCGCGAAAAATCCATCGCAAAAACGACCGGATCGGTGGCAAGCAGCACGATGCGGCCCCGATGTCGATCATCACGCGGCCGAGGAACGACGCCACGACAAAGGTTCTGGCCGATGACCGCTCAAATGCCGGTACGGTGCTAAACGAGCCGATAACCATTCCGCGATCTTTCCACGGCCGCCCCTTGCCGGACAGCCGTCGATTTCCGGTCCTGTTAACGTTTGCAGTTCAATGGTGCTCATACAAGAATCCCTAGGCAAGAATCCTTAGGCGAGAGGGCCGCCCCCGAAAATGTCGCAGCAGCCGGTGCAAACCGTTTCAGGCAAGCTCATACTGCTGATCAAGGCTGGCTATTGGCTGGCCCTGCTGATCATTGCGGCCATGGTGATCGCCTCCTTCATCCTGCTGCA
The DNA here is from genome assembly GCF_003998715.1 of Mesorhizobium sp. M7A.F.Ca.CA.002.15.2.1. Lineage (NCBI taxonomy): Bacteria > Pseudomonadati > Pseudomonadota > Alphaproteobacteria > Hyphomicrobiales > Phyllobacteriaceae > Mesorhizobium > Mesorhizobium sp. M7A.F.Ca.CA.002.15.2.1. Next base: position 4,525 of record NZ_RZPI01000295.1, on the reverse strand, counting down.
GCAGATGATGGCCACCCAACAGCACAATCACACCTTGCTCGACATCGTCAGCACACAAAAGACGCTGTCGCAGCGCATCGTCTTCCTTGCCAGTGCAACGGGTGCCGGTTCACGCGACAAGCAACCGGCGCTGGTCAGCGCGCTCAAGCAGGCAACGGCGGAGTTCGAGACCAACTACGACCTGCTGCTCGATCAGACAGGAGCCGATCCGCAATCGCCGGCCAAGCTCGACCCGAAGTCGATCGAAAGCGTCCTCTTCGCCAAGCCCTTCCACCTCGACTATTTCTCCGTCGGGCTGATCGCCAATGGCGACCGCCTGATCTCGGCCTATGAATCGCAATTCAACGGCAATGGCGGCTACAAGGGCGGCGGCGAACGCGTCAATCTCGACGCCTCAGTCGCCAATGCGACCTTGTCGGGTTATGCCGCGCTCGGCCAGCGCATCACTGCCGACGCCGACGACCGCTCCGAGAAGCTGCTCGCTCTCCATCGCACGCTGTTCTACGCCACAATCGGCGTCATCATACTGGTGGCGCTCTTCATCTTCAGGCCGATGTCGAACGCCATCCTGCGCAAGACGCATGAACTGATCGACGCGCGCAATTCCATGGCCTTCATCGCGGTTCATGACGGCCTCACCGGCCTGCACAACCGCACGTTCCTGACCGATCATTTCGACACGCTGATCAAGGGCACGCACCGGCGTCGCGAACGCCTTGCCGTCGTCCAGCTCGATCTCGATCGGTTCAAGCAGATCAACGATACGCTCGGCCACGCCGCCGGCGACTATGTGCTGGTCGTCACGGCACAGCGCATGCGCGATTCCTGCCGGGCGTCGGATCTGTGCGTGCGCCTGGGCGGCGACGAGTTCGTCATGATCCTCGGCGGCGCCGGCGGCACCGAAGACATCAACATGCTGGCGCGGCGCATCTTGGCGCACATCAACGAGCCGATCGTCTTCCAGGGCACGACCATTCTCCCAGGCGCCAGCGCCGGCATCGCGGTCTATCCGATCGACGCCGACAATGCTGGGGATTTGCTGGTCCATGCCGACCTGGCGCTTTATTCCGCCAAGAAGCTTGGCGGTGGCAACTTCTCCTTCTTCTCCGAGGAACTGCGCCGCGAACTCGATTATCGCAAGCAGCTCGAGCACGACATCAAGGTCGCCATCGCGGAGCGGGCGTTCCAGGTCTATTTCCAGCCGCAGGTCTCGCTGACCAACGGCACGATCAGCGGCATAGAGGCGCTGGTGCGCTGGAACCATGCGGAGCGCGGCATGATCCCGCCCGGCGAATTCATCCCGGTCGCCGAGAAATGCGGCTTCATGCCCGAGATCGGCCGCATCGTCATCACCAAGGCGATCAACGAGGCGGCCGAATGGAATCGCGCCGGCATTGCCTTCGGACGGCTTGCCGTCAATGTTTCCGGCACCGAGCTGCGCGAGCACGATTTCGATGCGTTCTTGTTCGAGACGCTGGAAAAGGCTGGGCTGCCGCCGCAAAAACTGTCGCTGGAAATCGTCGAATCCGTCATCCTCGACGACGAAAAGACAGGCATCGCCGCCAAGCTGCGCCACATCAGGGCAGCCGGCGTCCATCTCGAACTCGATGATTTCGGCACCGGCTATGCTTCGCTCAGCCATGTCAACCCGAACGAGATCGACCGGCTGAAGATCGATCGCCGCTTCGTTCAGAACATCCATGAGAATGGCGACAACTCGAAGATCGTGCGCGCCATCACCGAGCTGGCGCGTGGCCTCGGCATCTCGATCGTCGCGGAGGGTGCCGAAACCGAGGCCGAGCTCGATTCGCTGATGGCGATCGGCTGTGACCAGGTGCAGGGCTACTCCATCGCCTTCCCGATGCCGCACGACAAGGCGCTGGAATGGCTGACCGCTCGCATGCCGAAGAAGGCCAAGCTGACGGTGCTGCAAGGAAGCCTGGCATAGGTACGGCCGGGCTGCCTTGACAACCGCGTGTGAAGATGGCCGCCTTGTCGTGATCGCAACAGGGATATCGGGGCTGATGACACCGTTTCGGTTTGCCCTTGCGGCACTGCTGATCTTTGCGGCCCCCGCCCAGGGCGCCGATCGCACCATCTATCTTACCTTCGACGATGGGCCGCTGAACGGCACAAGCAACATCCTCGACGTGCTGGAGGCCGAGCAGGTTCCTGCAACCCTATTCATGGTCGGCATGCACGCACAGGCGAGCGCTGCCAACAGAGCGCTCGTCCAGCGCGCCAAGCAGCTTCCTCTGGTGACGCTCGGCAACCACAGCTACAGCCATGCCTACAATCACTACCGGCATTTCTACGGCGACACCGAGGGTGTCGTCGCCGACATGGTACGGGCAAACGCGGTGCTCGGCTTGAAGCCCGTGGTGCATGCAAGGCTGCCGGGGCGCGACGTGTTCAGGCTGCCCTCCATGTCGAAGAACGACACTTCGCTTGGCCTCGCCCAGGAGGGGCATGAAGAGCCCGACTACGAATTTGTCGCGGCCTCAGGCTTCTATCTCTACGGCTGGGACCATGAATGGGTGCACAAGGACAACGGCGAGCCGGTGCAGAGCGTCGACCATCTGGTCAGCGAGATCGATCATCTGTTCGGCTATGGCCGCTTCGTCAAGCCCGGCAAGCTGATCCTGCTGATGCATGACGAGATGTTTCAGGACGGCTTCGACGGCAAGACGAAGCTGACCAATTTGATCGCCGCGCTGAAGCTGCGCCGTTACGCCTTTGGGGCAATCCAGGGCTACGACGACTGAACCGGTGAGGACGGCGAGTTCTTCAGCGGATGTGCATCGGTACCCGATGCTGTCGCATGGCCGGCAAGGCGTCAAAGCACCTCGATCGACTCCCCGCGCAGCTTGTGCCGACGCAATTTGATGTATGTGCGCAAATTAGGCGTCATCTGAAAGCCCACCAGCTTCGTCTCCTGGAGGGGAGCAGCCCACGCCATCGTCTCGTAGCGGGCGCCGTAACCTTCGATGGTGGCGGCAAGATTTTCGCGGCCCAGATTCCTGGCCAGAGTGGCGCAGGCAGCAACCCTCGAACGAATCGACTGGCCGTATTTGGGCGCAAACGCCAGTCCGCCGTCCGCCAGGTCATCGACCTCATGGGCAAGCGCCAGGAACAGAATGTCCTCGTCGCCGGTCGGCACACCTTTGTCCACAATGCGCTCGGGATCTCCCGTGTCGAATTTCAGTCCGACCACGCGAGCGACAAGACCCTCGACGCGAGGACCAATTTTTTGCTCCAGCCACTTGCGATGAGCATCGGTTCGCCTGCTGGATTTGCCGTCCGGATACTGGCCTCCGTCATAGGCGGCGTGAAACATAGCGGCGAGGACAAGATCGACGCTTTGGTCGAAATGCGCGACCGACGACGCAGCTCCCACCGCATGGCAGATGAAAGGCCGTCCCGTCTTGCGATAACGGCCGTTGAACATCGCGCAACACACACGATACGCCTTCTGCACCCTGGCGATATCGGCAAGCGGATATCCAGCCTCGTATAGCTGGATGTAAAGCGCCGTGTTGGTCTGGCGCGGAACGAACAGATCTTCTTTGGTCAACTTGTCCCCCCGAACGTTGTTAGGTTTTCCGGCGACTTCTCGCTCCCGAAGCCAGCGGCTTCGGTATTCTTGCACAGATTTTACAGAAGAGTTGAGCCTGACCTCTTCCCACCAGGATCAGCCGGACAATGGAACGTTACAAATGTGATGAGGGAAGTCCAGTCCAAGGAAATTCTTGGTCCGCAGGGTTCTATCCCCCGACATTGCCCCGCAACACAGCCAGCACCTGCGCGAACTCCGCCAGACGCTCGTCGGTCAATCCCACTCGCAGCCGCTTGTCGAAGACGAGCGCGGCCTTGCGCAGTGTCTCGAACATCGCTTCTCCGGCCTCGGTCAATTCGACCAGATGAACCCGGCGGTTGACGGGGTCGCGGCGGCGCATCAGCAGGCCCTGCGCCTCCATGGCGTTGAGATGATGGGTCAGCGTCGCGCCCTGGATACCGATCATGCCGGCAAGCTCGCGCTGGTTGGCAAGGTTGCTCGACTTGACCGATAGCAGCGTGAGCCAGATCGGCAATGTACCTCCAGCCTCGACCAGGGCAGCATCGAAGGCCTGGGCAACCAGCTTGGCGGTTCGTCCGAGATTCATGCCGACTGGCGGGCGGTCAAAGGGTGTCATTGCAGGACCCTAGACGGTGTCATGCACGGATGGAACTGGCACGACTTATATATTGACATCGAACCATTCGATATCTAATTATCTAGAGATGGCGGGCTAAAGAGGAAATCCGGTCATGCAATATGTCTACATCGTCGTTATCGGTCTTCATGTCATGGCAGGCGTATTCTGGGCGGGCACGACCATCGCGGTCGGCCGTGACCCGGACATCCGGGCGGAACGGTTCTTCCGGCCGCAAATGGGCGCTGCCGGCCTGGTTTTCCTGACCGGCATACTGCTCTGGTATTTCTTTCACGAGGGTGTTTTCGGCTCGATGGAGAAGGTGCTGGCGC
>NZ_RZPI01000294.1:0-6447 GCF_003998715.1 Mesorhizobium sp. M7A.F.Ca.CA.002.15.2.1 | reverse complement strand
AAGGTGGCCAAGGCCTACACGATCGACACCGATGAGCTCAACAAGATGAGCGGCGAGATCGATCTCGGCGGCAAGACACCGGAGGACGTCGCAGCTGCCTGGATCGCCGCCCACGAGGCCGACTGGAAAGCCTGGGCGCAGTGATCGTTCCGACTGGAAAAATGAGACCCGGCTGCTGACCAGCCGGGCCTCACTTGTTGATATTCCAGAGGGACGTTCGAATGACGGACAGGACTGAACAGGAGCCAAACACGGCGGGCGCGCCAAAAGACGCCCGTCCGGTAAAGCTTGCCTGCCGCAATGTCTGGAAATTGTTCGGATCGAACGCGGCCAATTTCATCCGCGAACGTGACGGCAAGGCCAGCATAGCCGACGTCACGGCTGCCGGGCTGGTCGGCGCGGTGCGCGCCGTCGACCTCGAAATCCGCCAGGGCGAGATTTTCATCATCATGGGCCTGTCGGGCTCCGGCAAGTCGACGCTGGTGCGCTGCATGTCGAGGCTGGTCGAGCCGACCCACGGCAAGGTCGAATTCGAGGGCAATGACCTGCTGAAAACCTCCGATGCAGCACTCATCGAATTGCGACGACACCGCATGGGCATGGTGTTCCAAAATTTTGCGCTGTTGCCGCATCTCAACGTGCTGGAGAACATCGCCTTCCCGCTCAGCATCCAGGGGCAGGACCGGGCGACACGCGAAGCAAGGGCGCGCGAGGTCATCGAGCTTGTCGGCTTAAGGGGTCGCGAGCATTTCTATCCGCGCGAACTGTCCGGCGGCCAGCAGCAGCGTGTCGGCATCGCCCGCAGCCTGGCGACAAAACCGGAAATCTGGTTCCTCGACGAGCCGTTCTCGGCGCTCGATCCGCTGATCCGCCGCGAGATGCAGGACGAGCTGATGCGGTTGCAGATGATGCTGCACAAGACCATCGTCTTCATCACCCATGATTTCGACGAGGCCATCCGGCTGGCCGACCGCATCGCCATCATGAAGGATGGCGAGGTCATCCAGATCGGCACGCCGGAGGAACTGGTGGTCAATCCGGCGACCGACTACGTCGCCGAGTTCACCCGCGACGTCGACCGCGCCAAGGTGATCTCGGCACGCAGCCTGATGCGCGCCTGCGACGGCTCGGAGCACGGCGGAACGGTGGCGCCGGAGGCCAAGATATCCAGCTTTTCCGCCAGCATCGTTGCCGCCAACAAGCCGTTCGCGGTCGTCAACGGCAGCGGCAAGCCGATCGGCGAGGTGACGCCGCAAGCGGTGATCGATCTGCTGGCCGGCATTGAGCGTTCCGGAGCCGGCACATGACGGTGACGGCAAGCGCCGGCGAAACACGGTCGCGCCCGGTTCAGGTCTGGCTGCTCGTCTGGGCGGTGGCACTCGCGGCCGTGCTTGTCGTGTTCCTGTTGCGAGACCGCCTGTCCTGGGCGGTCAATTATCCGGCCAGCGCCGTCGTGCCGGTCGCCGATTGGGTCAGCGCGCTGATGCGCTGGATCAAGTCGAACCTGTCGTGGCTCACCCGCTCGATCACCGCGGTGCTCGGCGTTCCGCTCGATTTCGCGCTCAATCTGCTGGCCAAGAATTTCAAGATCGGTCGGGGCGCAGAAGCCTATGTCCTGCCGCGGCTGTCCTGGGTCGGCGTCTGCGCTGCCGCCTTCATCGCGGGGCATGCCGCCGGCGGCAGAAAACTCGGCCTGCTGGTCGGCGGCTGCTTCCTCTACATCGCGCTGTTCGGCCAATGGACCAGCGCCATGCTGACGCTTGGGCTGATCTCCATCGCCGTGCCGTTCTGCATCGTCACCGGGCTGTTCGCCGGCATCTGGGCGTGGCGCAAGCCGTGGGCCGAAAGGCTCATCGTCTCCCCTGCCCTCGACCTGATGCAGACGATCCCGACCTTCGCCTATCTCATCCCAATGCTGCTGCTGTTCGGCAACAGCCCAGTCTCGGCGATGATTGCGACCGCCATCTTCGCCACCCCGCCGATGGTGCGAGCAACGATGCTCGGCCTATCGCGGGTGCCGTCGGAGATCGACGATTTCAGCGAAATGGCCGGCTGCACGGCGCAGCAGAAACTGTGGCGGGTGCTGCTGCCGTCGGCGCGGCCGACATTGATGGTCGGCGTCAACCAGGTCATCATGCTGGCGCTGAACATGGTGATCATCGCTTCGATGATCGGTGCCGGCGGCCTCGGCTACGACGTGCTCCTGGCGCTACGCGCGCTGAAGGTCGGCGAGGCGATGGAAGCCGGCCTTGCCATTGTGGCACTCGCCATCGCACTCGACCGGCTGAGCCAGGCCATCGCGCACAGCCAAGCAAAGGGCCATGTCCATCAGGAGGTAAGCCCGAGCCTCTGGCGGCGCTACCCCAACCTGACGCTGGCCATCGCCATCCTTGTCGTGACAACACTGTCCGGTCTGTTCGTGCCGGCCTTGGCAGTGGTGCCGAAAGCGATCACTTTCACCACGGCGCCGCTGTGGAAGGCGGCGGTGAACTGGGTGACCATCAATTTCTTCGACACGATCGAAGCGTTTCGCGTGGCGCTCATCCTCAATCTGCTGAACCCGCTGCGCGCCTTTTGCGAGGGCTTTCCGTGGCTCGGCGCCGTCTTCCTGCTCGGCCTTGCCGGCTATCAACTCTCCGGCCTGCGTCTCGCCGTCCTCGTCGCCGCGCTGACCGCCTTCTGCGCCATCACCGGCCTGTGGGAAAAGACCATGGCGACGGTCTATCTCTGCGGTATTTCGGCCTTCATCGCCTGCCTGATCGGCATCCCGATCGGGCTGATGGCTTCGCGCAGCGACCGGTTCGAGAAGATCGTCACGCCGGTCATCGATACGCTGCAGGTGCTGCCATCCTTCTGCTTCATCATCCCGGTGGTGATGCTGTTTCGGGTCGGCGACGTCACCGCGATGATCGCGACGATCGCCTTCGCCGTGGTGCCGGCGATCCGCTACACCAATCACGGCATCAGGCAGGTGCCGCCGGCGCTGATCGAGGCGGCCAAGGTGTCGGGCTGCACGCCGCGCCAGACCTTCTTTCGCGTGCAACTGCCGCTGGCGCTGCCGGAAATCATGCTGGGCGTCAACCAGACGATCCTGATGGCGCTGGCAATGATCATCATCTGCGCCATGGTCGGCACCCGCGATCTCGGCCAGGAAGTGTTCATCGCGCTGTCCAAGGCCGATTCCGGCCGCGGCATCGTCGCCGGTCTCGCCATCGCCTTCATCGGCATCGTCGCCGACCGGCTGTTCAACGCCTGGACGGCGAAGGCGCGCGCAAGGCTGGGTTAGGATTAGCCGCCCCGATACAGGAGAGAATGATGACTGGCCGGATCGCTCACTGCACCTGCGGCCAATTGCAGATCCGCTGCCCGCAAGAGCCGGCCAAGGTCTCGCTTTGCCATTGCCTGGACTGTCAGCGGCGGACCGGCACTCCGTTCGGGATCGCCGCTTTCTTCGATGCCGCCGAGACCGAGATCAGCGGCTCATTCCAGACATTCCAACGCGATTCCGACAGCGGCTTTCCCGTCACCTTTCATTTCTGCGGAACGTGCGGCTCAACGGTCTTCTGGTATCCGTCACGAAAACCGGCGGCGGTAGCCGTCGCAGTCGGCTGCTTCGGAGACCCGGCATTTCCGGCGCCGACGCAGTCTGTCTATGGCGAGAGTCGCCACGGTTGGGTCGAGGCGCCGGCCTGACGGCGCCCACTCGTTATTCCGCCGCAACGCCCTTCACCTCAAGATAGCTCTCCATCGAATCATCGAGCGCCTGCAGCCACGGCGTATGATGCAGCGGCGCCATGGTGCCGGTCATCAGCGAGCGGTAGGCGTGGTCGCGGAAGCTCATAATGTCTTCGCCCTTGTGGTGTTCCCATTCCATGAAGGTCTGGTTGACCGCCTCGACGTCGAAACCGGGATAATCGGTCTGGTCCATCAATTCCTTGGTGTAGTCGCCCTGGAACCAGATCATCTGCTCGGCGTCTTCCAGCGTTTCCTCACGCGCGCGCCACTTCGCGCCGTGAGCGGCCATCGCCTCGGCCGAGGGCAGCTTGATGCGGCCCATGATGACGTCGCGGGCAAACCAGGCCTGCGCGTCGAACATATTGAAGGTGTAGAACTGATCCTGCATGCCGATATAGGAAAGCTGTGGGTTCTTCTCCCAGACGACGCCTTCATAGAGATCGAGCGGCCACATGCGGTTGGCTGTCTTGAGCTTCAGATCGTCGGTCAGGAAGGGGAAGGAATGCAGGTACCCGGTGCACAGGATGATGGCGTCGACATCCTTGGTCGTGCCATCCTTGAAATGCGCGGTTTTGCCGACGACCTTCTGCAGCAGCGGCACCTCTTTCCAATTCTCCGGCCATTTGAAACCCATCGGCTTCGAGCGGTAGCTGGAGGTGATGGATTTGGCGCCGTATTTGTAGCATTGCGAGCCGATGTCCTCGGCCGAATAGGAGCGGCCGATGATCAGGATATCCTTGCCCTTGAACTCCATCGCGTCGCGGAAATCATGGCTGTGCAGGATGCGGCCATTGAAGGTGGAGAAACCCTCGAAATAGGGCACGTTGGGTACCGAGAAATGCCCGGAGGCGACGACGACATTGTCGAACTCTTCCGAGTAGGTGACGTCGTTGGTGCGGTCATGCGCGGTGACGGTGAATTTCTTCGTCTCGTCCGAAAACGTCACCATGCGCACCGGGCTGTTGAAGCGCACCCATTTGCGCAAGCCTGATTTCTCGACGCGCCCCTTGATGTAGTCCCACAGCACGGCGCGCGGCGGATAGGAGCCGATCGGCCGGCCGAAGTGCTCCTCGAAAGTATAGTCGGCGAATTCCAGGCATTCCTTTGGTCCGTTCGACCAGAGATAGCGATACATGGAACCGTGCACCGGATCGCCATGCTCGTCGAGACCGGTGCGCCAGGTGTAGTTCCACAGGCCGCCCCAGTCCGACTGCTTTTCGAAGCAGACGATCTCGGGAATGTCGGCGCCCTTGTCGGCCGCCGATTTGAAGGCCCTGAGCTGTGCCAGGCCGGATGGGCCGGCTCCGATGACGGCAACGCGACTTTTCATGGCAGGCCTCCCGATCTGGTTTCGACTTTTGCCTTGACGCAACTCCCAAGGGGAAAGCGCTATGCGCTTTTTCCGGAATTGCTCTTACGAAACAAATTTCACTCACAGGGACAGTAATTGGCCCTTTCGTGCTGTCAACAGCCCGGTGCGGAAACAACGTTCCGCCGATGTGGATTTCCCGCAAAAAACCGGACGCGGCCAAACGCCGGATCGTGCGCATGTGCTTTCAGGCGACTTGCCGTCGCAGTTGCGCTGCTGTATCGGCACCTGACATGTTCACCTAGAGTGAAATAAATCCGCAGGAGTGCCGGGGGCGACATGGCGAAGAAGGTTTCCGATTCCAAGGCTGGTCCAGCCGGTGCAAAGGCCAAGCCGCAGCCAAAGGTCTCGGCCGACGGGAAAACCATCCGCGCGCCGCTGACGCAGAACCCGCATGCCATTCGCGACACGCGCGAAAAGGTGCTGGAGGTGGCGATCGGCCGCGAGGTGCGCGCCTTCCGCAAGAAGCTCGGCATCACCGTCGCCGATCTGGCGGTCGCCACCGACATTTCGCTGGGCATGCTGTCGAAGATCGAGAATGGCATCACCTCCCCGTCACTGACCACCTTGCAGGCGCTGTCGCGGGCGCTCGGCGTCCCGGTGACAGCCTTCTTCCGCCGCTTCGAGGAAGAGCGCAGCGCCGTTTTCGTCAAGGCCGGCCAAGGCCTCGATGTCGAGCGCCGCGGCACGCGCGCCGGTCACCAGTACAATCTGCTCGGCCATATCGGCTCCAACACCAGCGGCGTCGTCGTCGAGCCCTATTTGATCACGCTGACCGAGGATTCCGACGTGTTTCCGACCTTCCAGCATGAGGGCATGGAATTCCTCTATATGCTCGAGGGCGAGGTCGTTTACCGGCACGGCAGCAATCTCTACCCGATGAAGCCCGGCGACAGCCTGTTCTTCGACGCCGACGCGCCGCACGGGCCGGAACAGCTGACGAAACTGCCGATGCGGTATTTGTCGATTATCTGCTATCCGCAGAGCGCGGGTTGAGCGGGACTCGATCTCCCCCCACGAGGGGGAGATCGGCAGCTTCGCGGGCGTCGCTCAATCCGGCCCGAACCCAGGGCTCGTCGGGCTGCCGTCGTCGAGCTTCGACAGCCACTCGACCAACGTTGACCTATATCGGGTCAGGCCCTTGTAGTTGCCGAGTTCGTCGGGCAGGTCGCGGATGACACGGTGCAGGCGCCGGGCCCATTTTGGTTGCGTCACCAGCTCATCCATCTTGATCAGATAGCAGCGGATCGGAAAGACGATGCCGTTCGAGCGCGGCAGGCGCCAAAAACTCTGCAGCTCGACGCGCAGATGCACTTTGTCGCCGACATTCTCCGGCGTCACCG
>NZ_RZPI01000293.1:0-6457 GCF_003998715.1 Mesorhizobium sp. M7A.F.Ca.CA.002.15.2.1 | reverse complement strand
TTTCCAAGCCGTGTATGGGCGACATGGCGACATTTGGCAAGCAGGCCCGTAGCTGAGGGCTGAGCGGCAAGCTTCTGCAGCCCTTCGTCGAACTGACAATGAAGTCCATGACGCCATCAGTTTTGAAGCGTTAACAAATAATTTGACGCATGGAATATTTTTGCGTTCTATTGGGAACTGTGAAAATTGACTGAATAAGTTCCGTCAAGCATTGTCGCATCCGGTCAACGGCCGCATGACTGTGGGCGGGGCCGATCGTTGGCAGGGGATCAGGAATATATCGATGGCGGAGAAGACGCACCGCACGATGGACGACTTCGCCCAGGCATGCGGCGTGTCGCGCCCGACGCTGTCCAAATATTTCGACGATCCGGCGAGCGTGAAGCCAGCGACGCGGGCGCGCATCGAAGCCGCCCTGCGTTCCTCGGACTATCAGCCGAACCTTTTCGCCCGCAATCTCAACCGCAAGCGCACCCGCAACATCGGCATCGTCGTGCCGACGATCACCGATCCTTTCTACGCCGAGATGGTCAGCCGCATCGAATTTCGTTGCCGCGACGAAGGCTACTGGCCGATCGTCATTTCCTCGCATGGCTCGCCGAAGCTGGAGGCGGAGTCGGTCAGGACGCTGCTGTCGCTGAAGGTGGCCGGCGCGATCATCGCCCCGCTCGGCCTTGCCTCCGACCGCAGCGTCTTCGACAAGCTCGGGCAGGACATTCCGATCGTCTATTTCGACACCTATATCGAGGGCGATACGCCGTTCGTCGGCAACGACAACCGGCAGAGCGTGTCGACCATCGTCGACTATCTCTGTCGCTCGGGCGAACCGCCGGTCTATCTCGACATTCCGCATGTCAACCACAACTCCGGCGAACGCCAGGAGAGCTACATCGTCGCGATGGAGACCGCCGGCTTCAAGCCGGCCGTCATCGAGGCCGCGCGCGATTACACCTGGGACTTCGAACGCATCGGCTACGAGCAGACGGAAAAAATGCTGGAGGCCGGGACCTTGCCCGGCCGCACCATCCTGTGCGCCAACGATCGTCTCGCCTTTGGCGTAATGGCGGCCGCGTACTCGCGCGGCCTGAAGGTCGGCCGCAGGCCCGATTGCGATCTGCGCGTTGCCGCCCACGACGACCATCCGCTGAGCCGCTACACCTGTCCGGCGCTGACCACCATGGCGCAGGATTTCACCGCCATGGCCGGCCGCAGCGTCGAGATCCTGCTGGCCCTGCTGGACGAGGCCGATCCGCCGAAGCAGGGCATGGCGCGCACCGTCAAGCTCGGTGCCAACCTGGTGATGCGTCAGTCGGCCTAACCGGTCGACGTCGATCCCTCGAAGTGGCGCCAGGCCGTCACCCCCTCGACCACCGCTTGCCGGGCGGCGGGAATATGGCGTCCCATCGAGACGAAGCCATGGATCTGGCCCGGCCATTGCCGCAGGATCATAGGCACGCCCGCGGCCTGCAGGCGCGCCGCATAGGCTGCCCCTTCGTCGGCCAGGATGTCACAGCCCGCAAGCGCCACGAATGCTGGCGCGACGCCGGCAAGATCAGGCGCCAGCAAGGGCGAGACGCGCCAGTCCATGATATTGTCGGGCGTTCGCACATAATGGTCGCGGAACCATGCCATGGTCGTCGCGGTAAGGCCGAAGCCGTCGCCGAAACGCCGGTAGCTGTCCGATGTCTGCCGCGCGTCGGTGTTGGGATAGATCAGGATCTGCGTCGCAAGTGGTGGAGCGAGCCCATCGCGTGCGAGCAGCGCCAGCACTGCGGCAAGATTGCCGCCGGCGCTGTCGCCGGCAACACCAATGCGCACCTTGTCGATGCCCAGGTCGACGGCATTCTCGGCCATGAAGCGAAGTGTCGCCAGGCAATCCTCGAGCCCGGCGGGAAATTTGTGCTCCGGGGCCAGGCGATAGTCGGGGCAGACAATGACGGCGTTGCCGAGATTGGCCATCAGGCGGCAGATCTCGTCATGTGAATCGAGATTGCCGATGACCCAGCCGCCGCCATGCAGATAGAGCAGCGCCGGCGCCCCGCTCGGCAGTGCGTCGATGCCGCGATGGATGCGGACAGCGATGGGGCCGTTCGGCCCGTCGATCTGCTGTTCAAAGGTCGTCGCGACCGGCTCATGCTCACCTTGCAGCGTCGGGAACGAGGCGTTGTAGGCAGCTCGCGCCGCCGCCACGCTGCCGGTCTCGAATGGCTTGCCGCCGGCTGCACGAGCCATGTCGAGGACGCGCAGCGCATCCGGATCGAGCGTCATGATCATACCCTCAGGCCAGCAGATCGCTCGCCTCTTCCTCGGTCAGCAGGGCCGGCTGGACGACATCGCCCGCGATGGCGACCGAGCCCTGTGTTTCACCGGAGCGCAGGATAGCCTCCATGATCTCCAGCACATGCAGCGCCAGATTGCCGGAGGCGCGTGGCGTGTTGCCGGTCTGAAGCGAGCGCACCAGATCGGCGACGCCGAGCATGCGGTAATTGGCGCGATCGGGCGCCGCATAAGGCCAGTTGCGGGCGCCATAGAGTTCGCCTTCGCTGGCGAAATCCCTCCAGTCGGTGCCGCGTTTCGACAGCGACACGGTGCCGCCGAACGTGTCGGGGTCGGGCAGGCGCAGCGAGCCTTCCGTGCCGTGCAGTTCGATCGGATGGTTGGAGTGGCGAAAGACATCCCACGAGGCGCCGAAGGTGACGGTTGCGCCGGAGCGGAACTCCAGCAGCGACAGCACATTGGTCGGCGTGCCGACCTTGAATGTGGTGTTCTTGAATGGCCCTTCGGCAGTGATCAGCCGCTCCTCCTGGCCGCGCGTCGCCATCGCCATGACGCGTTCGACCGGGCCGAGCAGATTGACCAGCATGGTCAGATAGTAGGGGCCCATGTCGAACACCGGGCCACCGCCTGGCTGGTAGTAGAACTGCGGGTTGGGGTGCCAGTGCTCCATGCCGCGGCCCATCATGAAGGCGGTGCCGGTGACCGGGCGGCCGATGGCGCCGTCATCCATCAGCCGGCGGGCGCGGCGTCCGGCTGCACCAAGGAAGGTGTCGGGCGCCGAGCCGAGCAGCAGCCCGCGCGACCGCGCCTCGTCGACCAGGCGCCGTCCATCGGCGGCCGAGGTGGCGAGCGGCTTTTCGGTGAAGACGTGCTTGCCGGCCGAAAGGGCGGCAAACGAAATGTCGAAATGCGCCGCCGGAATGGTCAGGTTGAGGACGAGATCGATCTCGGGGTCGGCCAGCAGTGCATCGACGCCGAGTGCCCGTATGCCATATTCCTTCGCCCGCAGCGCCGTCATGTCGGCCGAGATATCGGCGCAGGCGCGCAACTCGATGCCGCCGAAGAGAGCGGCATTGCGCAGATAGGTCATCGAGATATTGCCGCATCCGATGACGCCGATCCCGAGTTTCGTCGTTGATATCCCGTGCATTTTCGATCGTACCTCCCAACGCGGTCACCGTCTGCCGAATCCGCCCAGAAGTAACGGATCGCCTTCGCAAAGGGCTATACAACATTTTAAATATTGACGCGCGTAAAATTTTTATACAACATGCGAAAATGCTGGCGCGATATCGGGAGGCTGCCAGTCCTGGGAGGAGAAAATGACCGACATGAAAAAACGGCCGACCGCCGATGCGGATGCCGTGGGTCATGCGCGCATCGGATATTTCCGCCGCGGCCAGGGACCTCGACGGGGTCAGGCATAGATCACCTTGGCCCCTGTCCTATCAAGCTGGCTGCGTATTGGGCCGGACAGGCCATCGTCGGTGATCACGACATCGACGCTCGACAGCGAAAAGGCCTTGGAGGTTCCGCTGACGCCCCATTTGCTCGAATCCGCAAGGAGGACAACGCGCCGGGCCATGCGCACGAGGTTTCGCTTGGTTCGCGCCATGTCTTCGTTCACGTCGACCACATCCAGTGACGAGTCAATTGCATGCGCTCCAACAAAGACCTGATGCGCTACCAAGCCGCCGAGAGCCGTGTCGGCATCGGTGATCAGCGTGCTTACCGTATCCGGGTAGACCCGGCCGCCGATCATGTGAACGTCGAGCCCGGGCCGATGCATCAGATGCTGCACGATATTCATCGCCGTGGCCGCGACCACGACATTGCTGAGCGGCGGTAACAGCATGGCAACCTGCATCAATGTCGAGCCGCCATCGAAGATGACCGATTGGTTGTCCTCGAACAGGTCTATCGCTGCCCGGGCGATGCGTTTCTTTGCATCGAGGTTTGTTTGCATCCGCCGGGCGAACGCGGCCGTGGTCGAATCCGTGGTCCGGGTCACCGCGCCTCCGCGGGTCTTGGTCAGCAGTCCCTTGCGATCCAGTATCTCGAGGTCGGAGCGCACCGTGACTTCCGACACGCCAAAATCGTCTGACAGGTCCTTGATGCGAACCTGTCCGCTGCGTTGCACTTCACCCAGGATCGATTGGCGTCTCTGCTCTGACAACATTGGCCTGTCCTTGCCTCCATGCGCCAAGCGATCGCCCTGGCCTCGGTTCACTCTACCGAAAATAGGCGAATTCGAAAGCTTTCGAAAGATTGCATTTGTTATTTCTTTCGCAAACACTGGGTCCAGGATTTTGAAATCAATCAATTGGAGAGTTTTGGACTCATGAGCCTCGGAACCAAGGTGCGCCTGGCGCGCCTCTTCTCACATCCATCGGGGAATCTTTTTGGCGGCGCGGTCGACCACTTTGTCGGCTATGGCGACGTGCGCAAAGGAGGTCTTGCCGACCTGCCGGGTGCGCTTGCACGCGTCATGGTAGGCAAACCTGACTACGTCAGCATCCAGCCTGGCACCGCGCGCCATCTGTGGCCGCAATATGCGGGCAAGGCTTCCCTGGTGATCCAGGCCGGCTGCTTCACCCCAGACGATCGCATCAGTGAACTGATTGCAACGCCCGAGGATGCGGTGCGCGCCGGCGCCGATGCGTTGGCCGTGGCCATTCCGGTGCGCGGCGCGACCGAGGGAAAATACATACGCTGGCTGACCGATTCGGTGAACGCGGCGGCTCGTTACGGCATGCCGGTGGTAGCGCATATCTACCCTCGCGATTTCACCGACGGGGCAAAAATCGTCTTCACCCCCGACGAGATCGCCTATGCGGCACGCATCGGCTACGAGTCCGGCGTCGATGTGATCAAGATCGGGTACACGGGCGATTTCGAGTCGTTCCGAGAGACCGTTCGGACCTGCCCGGTGCCGGTTGTGATCGCTGGTGGTCCGAAGACCGACACGCTGCTCGGCGCCCTTCAACAGACGGCGGACGCCATCCGTGCAGGCGCGCGCGGTGCCGTGGTGGGCCGCAATCTCTGGGGGCACGGCGATCCGGAAAAGGCAGCGATCGCCTTTCGGGGCGTCATCCATGACGGCCTTTCGGCGCAAGACGCCTTGGCGAAGGCGGGTGCCTGAACGATGCCCGCCGTCCCTTCAATCCTCGGCTTCGGAGCTATTGCGATCGACGACATCGTCTATGTCGATCAGCCGTTGTCGGCGGGCAAGGGGAAGGTTTTGCAAAGTGCCCGAGCTTTCGGGGGAAACGTCGCGACGGCACTTGCCGCCGTCGCGCGGCTCGGCGGAAGCGCCGGGTTCGTCGGATGGCTGGGCAGTGCCGCCGACGACGCCGTGTTGTGCGATCTCGTTGCGAGCGGCGTTGAAACCGCGTTCGCGCCGCGCCACCCGCACGCGCGCCCGGTGCGCTCGCGGATCACCGTCGGTTCGGATGGGGAGCGGTTCATCGCGTATGACGACGAAGCGATGCTGGGCACCGCGCCGGACTTTCCGGACGAGGTTCTCAGCCGCGCGACTGTCCTGATCGTCGACAGTTACGGGATCGGGTCGCTGGATGTCGTGGCTCGGGCTCGCGATCTCGGCCTTGCGATCCTCGGCGATGTCGAATGGAGCCACGGCCCGGCCACCGAGAGACTGATCGGGCTCTGCGACCATCTCATTCTTCCGCTGGGCTTTGCGCGGACCGCCACCGGCCGCCACTCGCCGGCCGAGATACTCGATGCATTGTGGTTGCCGTCGCGGTCCGCCGTGGTTCTGACGGATGGCGGCAGAGGCGTCTTCTATCGCGGACGCGACGAGACAGGGCTCTGGCACCTGCCTCCGCAACGGGTTGCCGTCGTCGACTCGACCGGCGCCGGTGACTGCTTTCATGGCGCCTATGCCCTTGCATTGACGCGCGGGGCCGACACCGCAGGCCGGGTCGCATTCGCGGCCGCGGCGGCGGCCCTTTCGATA
Source organism: Mesorhizobium sp. M7A.F.Ca.CA.002.15.2.1 (assembly GCF_003998715.1). NCBI lineage: Bacteria > Pseudomonadati > Pseudomonadota > Alphaproteobacteria > Hyphomicrobiales > Phyllobacteriaceae > Mesorhizobium > Mesorhizobium sp. M7A.F.Ca.CA.002.15.2.1. The sequence goes on along the minus strand of NZ_RZPI01000293.1, from coordinate 204 downwards.
ACGGGGCGGGGCGGGCGCGAGGCGCTTCCGACCGACGACCAGGTCAAGGAACTCCTGGCATCGACGAACGCGCCGTCGGCAGTCGAACTGAAATATGCGCGGCTTGATACCGGAACATAGCCCGAACTATCCGAGGAAAAATTTCGCAGGTGAACGTAAGCCGAGGACAATCATAAAAATCAGTGGCTTAGACTTGTGGAGGGA
>NZ_RZPI01000292.1:0-6478 GCF_003998715.1 Mesorhizobium sp. M7A.F.Ca.CA.002.15.2.1 | reverse complement strand
GCGCAGGAAGGGATCGGTCGACAGTTCCTCGCCGATCGTCGTCGGCAGCGTCGGCTTGTTCTCGGCGCGCAGCTTTTCGATCCTGGCGGCGCGTTCCTTCAATGCTGAATTGGACGGGCCGACGGTCAGCGCGAAACGGGCGTTGGAGAGCGTGTATTCGTGGCCGCAATAGATGGCCGTTTCAGCTGGAAGTGCAGCCAGCTTCTTCAGCGAATCATACATTACCGGCGGCTTGCATTCGAACAGCCGCCCACAACCCAGCGCAAACAGCGTGTCGGCGGTGAACGCCACGCTCGAGGCCGGCAAATAATAGGAAACGTGGCCGGCAGTGTGGCCGGGGGTGGCGATGACTTCGATCCTTTCATCGCCAAGATGGAGAACCGAGCCGTCTTCGACGGTCTCGTCGATGCCGGGGATCTTGGCCTTTTCGGCCTCCGGGCCGACGATGCGCAGCTTGAAGCGCTCCTTCAGCGCCAGATTGGCCTCAACGTGATCCATGTGATGATGTGTGGTCAGGATCATCGTCGGCGTCCAGCCGGTGCGCTTTATCGCGGCCAAGATTGGCGCTTCCTCGGGCGCATCGATGATCGCGGTCTGGCCGCTTTTGGGGTCATGCACCAGCACGCCGAAATTGTCGCTGCGGCACATGAACTGTTCGATTTCGACCGGCATCACATCTCTCCGTTATGGCCGCAGACATAGGGCGCTTGCGGGTCGATGTCATCCCGGATGTCGAATGACATTCCCGGAATGTCGGGTCGTCGCGGCCTTTTGTTGAAACCTGGCGACATCACGGCTACATCCCTGCCATGCATTCCGACATCGTCGATCTTCGCTCGTTCTATTCGACAACGCTCGGCCGGTTCGCCGAGCGTTCGATCACCATGGCGTTGTCGTCGATATGGGCGGCCGTTCCCAACGAGCGGCTGGTTGGTCTGGGCTACACCTTGCCGTGGCTGGAGCGGTTCGGCAGCGACGCCGAGCGGGTCTTCGCCTTCATGCCGGCAACGCAAGGCGCGGTGGTGTGGCCGGCGACGGGGCCGACGGCGACGGCACTGGTCTTCGACGAGGAACTGCCGCTGGTCGATTCCTGCATCGACCGCATGCTGCTCGTCCATTCGCTCGAACATGTCGAGAACCCGCGTGAGACGCTGAACGAGATCTGGCGCGTGCTGTCGCCGGCCGGCCGGGTGGTCATCGTCGTGCCCAACCGGCGCGGTGTCTGGGCGCGCTTCGAGCACACCCCATTCGGCAACGGCCGGCCCTTTTCGCGAGGCCAGCTTACGGAACTGCTGCGCGAGGCCAATTTCACGCCCGCCGCCTGGTCCGATGCGCTGTTCTTTCCGCCATCGCGGCGCCGTTTCATGATGCGCTTCCACAATGTACTGGAGCGCGCCGGCCGGCGGCTGTGGCCGATCTTTTCCGGGGTCATCGTGGTCGAGGCGCAGAAGCGGCTCTATCAAGGCGTGCCGGTGGCGCAGCGCGCATCGCGCCGCGTCTTCGTGCCGGTGCTGTCGCCGCATGGCGCCACCCGGCTTGGCCGTCACAAAGCGGATGCCAAGCCCTTGGCTGCGCGGGTGACGGCTTCGTGATCGCGGCAAGCGTGCCTGACGTCGTTTCCCTGCCTATCTGTCGCAAGCAGACCGACAGCCCATCCGGCAGCTCATACGAACGCCTGTCAAGTTTCTCCATCCGGTTGCAGCACTGACGCAAGGACCTCGGCCATGGCTGATCAACCGGACAATGCCGCCGCCGTTCAGCCGGTTGCCGTGGCGGTCGAGGCCAGCAGCCTGCACGATCAGGTGATGACGATCCGGCGGGCGCTTGCGGGATCGCCGGTTCGCAGATGGTTGCTGTGGACATCGGTCGGCATCATGGCCGTGATCATCGCAACGTCGATCGGCCAGGTTCTGCTCAACCGCTGGAACCAGCCTTTCTACGATGCGCTTGCCCGCCGCAACATGGCGGCCTTTTTGCACCAGCTCCTCGTCTTCGCGGCCATAGCCGGGGGACTTCTGGTGCTCAATATCGGCCAGACCTGGCTCAACCAGATGATCAGGCTCAAGCTGCGCGAGGCGCTGACGCTGGATCTGATCGATCAATGGATGCGGCCGGCGCGCGCCTTCCGTCTGGCCAATGCCGGCGCCATCGGCGTCAATCCCGACCAGCGCATGCAGCAGGACGCCGCGCATCTGTCCGATCTGTCAACCGATCTCGGCGTCGGCCTGCTGCAGTCGTGCATCCTGCTCGTGTCCTTCGTCGGCGTGCTGTGGGAGCTGTCCTCGGGCTTCGTGTTCCACATCGGCGGGACCTCGCTGGCCATACCGGGCTACATGGTCTGGGCCGCCATCCTTTACGCCGGCATCGCCTCCTGGCTGAGTTGGCTGGTCGGGCGGCCGCTCATCCGCCTGAACAGCGACCGCTATACACGCGAAGCCGAGCTGCGCTCCTCGATGGTGCGCGTCAACGAGAATGTCGATGCCATCGCGTTGTATCATGGCGAGGCCGACGCCAGGCGGCGGCTCGAACTCGATCTCGGCACGGTGCTGGGCGCCATGCGGCGCATCTACACCGCCCAGATCAACCTGTCCTGGGTGACCGACACCTATGGCTGGATCACCGTCGTGGCGCCCATACTGGTTGCTTCGCCTGTCTATTTCTCAGGTGATATCAGCTTTGGCGGGCTGATGATGGCGGTCGGCGCATTCAACCAGGTCCACTCCTCCTTGCGCTGGTTCATCAACAACATCGGCAGCATTGCCGATTGGCGCGCCACGCTGATGCGCGTGGCCGATTTCCGCATCGCGCTCGATGAAACCGATGCGTTGCACGACACCGAAAAGCGCATCGCCTTCGGCCAAAACGTCAGTGGCAGCCTGACTTTCGAGAAGCTCGAAGTGGCCTCGCCGGAGGGCTGCACCAGGCTCGCCGACCCGCATGTCGAAATCCGCCCCGGCGAGCGCGTCATGATCACCGGCGATCCCGGTGCGGGCAAGACGCTGTTCTTTCGTGCCATTGCCGGCCTGTGGCCATGGGGAAGCGGCCGGATCGGCCTGCCGGCGGGAGAAACCCCCATATTCGTGCCGCGCGTGCCTTATTTTCCGGTCGGCACATTGCGCGAAGTCCTCGATCACCCGAACGGCCCCGCGCCGGCGGACGATGCCGACATTTCGGCGGTGCTGGCCGAGGTCGGTCTGGGACGGCTATCCTCATCGCTCGACCGCGCCGGGCGTTGGGACCATGAGTTGGGCGATGACGAACAGCGCTCGCTGGCCTTCGCCAGGCTCGCGTTGCGGCAGCCGAAATGGGTGATCATCGACGAGGCGCTGGATGCATTCGACGGCCCATCGCTAAGACGCGTGCTGTCGATGCTCGAGAAGCGTTTGCCGGCGACAGCGATCCTCAACATCGGGCGCGGCCAGCACAACGACCACTTCTTCCCGCGCGCGTTGACGATCGTCAAGGATTCCGGTGCGCCAGCGCTGAAGCCCGCCCGCGTCAGAGCCGGCGCGATCGAACCGCCGCCAGTCGCCGCCCGCGGCAAGAAATGACCTGATATCCGGACGGGGAAGCAAAGCTTTATTTTGCCGTGATCGCGAGGGAAGCTCTTCGGGAGAACAACCTGGCGACGGCCATGCTTGATGCTCTGCGCCTGCTTGCCTGTCTTGCCTGCGCCCAGGCTGCCCCCGCCGCCTCGCCGCGGGATGCGCTCGCCGTCGACGTCGAGCTGGTGCTGGCAGTCGACATCTCGCTGTCGATGGACGAGAAGGAGTTCGCGCTGCAGCGCGCCGGTTATGTCGAGGCGCTGCGGCATCCCGACTTCATCAAGGCTGTCCGCGCCGGCGCCACGGGCCGCATAGCGCTGACCTATTTCGAGTGGGCCGGCACGGTGCGCGACGACGCGGTCATCGGCTGGCAGATCATCGATAGTGCCGAGAGCGCCAACAGCTTTGCCGACGAGGTCGCGGCGCGTCCGTTCCGCAGCTTTCGCGGCACTTCGATTTCCGGCGCGCTGGCCTTCGGTGCCGAGCTTTTCGACCGCACGTCTTTCCAGGGCGAACGTAGCGTCATCGACATTTCGGGCGACGGACCGAACAATATCGGACCGCCAGTCACCGCGACGCGTGATGCGGCGACTGCCAAAGGCATCGTCGTCAACGGCCTGCCGATCCTGATCAGCCCGTCGCCCACCTTCAGCCATCTCGACCAGTATTACGCGCAATGCGTGACCGGCGGGCCCCGTTCCTTCGTGCTGCCCATCTATGCCGCCGCGGAGTTTTCGACAGCCATCCGGCGCAAGCTGATCCTCGAAGTGAGCGGCATTCGGGACAAGGCGAGAATCACCCCCGTCGACGCGGCCAAGCCGATAGACTGCCTGCAGGGCGAACGGGACAGGCGGTTTTTATCGGATCCGTATTTTCCCGAACTTGACCGCTGAGCTCTCGATAGTGCGGTTCACGCAATCCGGAGGGAAAACCGTTCCACGATTTTCCTGGAGTTGCTCTGGGTTCAGGCGAGCCGGGCGCCACATTGGTTGCGAAACTCGTTGGAGAGATCGCGGCGCCAGCGTCGGCCATGGACATAGCCTTGCATCAATTCCGGCAGCGAGTAGCCAAGTGCTTTCGACGATCGGTTGGCCATATAGCCCTGGAATGCCTCCGGTATCCTGCCTCGCAGGATATCGGCGATGAGCTGCCGCGAGATCATGTAAGGCGGAATGTGCGGGTAGGCGTGGGCAATATGAGGATGTTTGCCCATCAGGTTCGCATAGGCCTCGACATAGCCGTCACGGCGGCCGGAAATCGAGTTCTCCGAATTGTATTTCGTCCAGTCGAGGTCCTCGGACAGTTGCGCACCGAAGCGCCGGGCAAGGCGCAGCAGCAATTCGCGATCCTGCATGCGGGTGATGTCGCTGTCGTAGCCGCCGATGGCCAGCAAGGCTTCACGGCGAGCAGTGATCGCGGAGCCGGCGATGAAGATGGTCTGCCCAACCAGCGTCCGCTCAAGCATTGCGGGGCTCACGAATGCCTCTGGGTTGGCGCAGTTTGTGATGCGATTGCCCTTCAGGGACACGAACGAACTGATCAGCACTTGCAGTGCAGGATTTTCATCGAACCAGGTCAGGGTTCGTTCAAGCCGGTGCGGCAAGTAGATGTCGTCGGAATCGAGGAACGTCACCAACGGTGCCCGCGCCCGCTCGATGCCGGCATTCCTGGCGGCGTTGGCGCCTCGCCATTTCGCCCCGACATAGATCAGCCGCGGGTCCTGGATGCGGGCCAGCGCCGCTTCGGTCCCATCGGTCGAACCATCGTCGACGACAATGTGCTCAAACCTCGACATGCTCTGGGAGAATACGCTTTCCACGGCGCGCAACACTGTTTCGCGTCGGTTGTGGGTCGGCGTAATGACCGTGATGAGAGGTACTGGATCGATCCCGGCCATGTCTGTCAGCTGTTTCCTGCGCAGGGTTGCGCGTCTGTCCAGGACTTTTCGATTTTCAGAACGGTCGAATGGATTGGACTTCCCTTTCTCTACACCACATCACAGTCGGCGCGACGCTATAAAAAACGACTGCCCCTGTCACCCACCGTGCCGGTACTCAATCCAGGCGAGACAACGAATCCCCGCTCTTAGCGTTCCAATTGCAACAGCACCGCCGCACATAGCATTACGAATCACCGTGGAAGCAACCCATCATGACAGATAGCATACATCCCATTACCTCAGACGTAATCGCTTAGCGCTCGGCCTTTGGTCAGATTGCCCATGCAGAGGCCGGCAACTCGGCTTCGATGACAAGGGAGTTCAGTCATGGCCGCTTACGCCGTCGCCCATATGCGCCAAGCCACAATGGGTCCGCAGATCGTCGAATATCTGCATAGGATAGATGCCACGCTGGAACCTTTCGGCGGCCGTTTTCTGGTCCATGGCGGCGATGTGGAGGTGATCGAGAACGACTGGCCTGGCCATCTGATCATCATAGAATTTCCCGACAGGCAGCATGTGCATGGCTGGTACAATTCGCCGGCCTACCAAGCGATACTGGCGCTGCGCACGGACAATTCGGAGGCCGATGTGGTGTTCGTCGACGGCGTCGAACATCCGCACAAGGCCACGGATGTTCTGGAGCAATCGCCGGATCAAGGATCAATTGGACGCTGAACTGCGGTTCAAGGAATGGCGGTACAGCGTCTAGCTATGCCCAACATAGTCTGGCACCGTTTCGATTTTGTCGCGAACCATGCCAGTTGCGAAACTGAACTGGCCCCAAAACGCCAAACCATAAAATGCCTGACCGACAATCAGAGAAAAGGGAACCTGCCAAAGCGGCATCCCGGTTTCCCGGGCATGGCCTACGATCCGTCGTGTCGTGCGCCATGACATGGTGAGCCACCGGCTGAAGGACTTGACTATCCGTCGCGTGCGGCTCGGCGAATTGAGCGCAACGAACTTCCGGTCGGCGTCGCGACCTGTAACC
>NZ_RZPI01000291.1:0-6494 GCF_003998715.1 Mesorhizobium sp. M7A.F.Ca.CA.002.15.2.1 | reverse complement strand
CATCGTGCCGCCGAACTGCCTGTCTGGCTGCACAGATACAATTGGCATCGTCCACATGGCAGCCTAAAGTCAAAAACGCCTATCAGTCGCCTCGCCCTGATCGAGGACAACCTGTTGAAGCTCCACATCTAGGGCATGCGAAAATAGAAAATAACGGGCAAAAAGATGCGCCTTTTCCGACTCCGAGCCTAGATGGTTGAAAGCCTCGAAGTACTCCTTCGTCCGCTCGAGGAGATCTCCCGCATAAAGCGCCAACGGCTGTGACACGGTGACCCTCGGGCGCGCCTTGACCTTCGGCGTCTCAGGTCCACTCTTGGCCATCTCAGATTATCGGCTTAATTCCGGTGCCGGTATGCGACAAAGCCGAACAGAGTAGCCGCTGCGACGTTGAAGATTGCCCACAGCTCGCGCGGCAAATGAACCGGCATGAACGGGTTGAAGATCGCTGCCGCTCCAAACAGCGCCCAAGCCAGGGTGCGATTTTCAGGGCCTGATCGCCACACCATGGCTCCGCAGTAGATCCCGGCGAAAAAGACCACCACGCGGAGGAATTGGTAATAGCCGTACGGCCATGGCGCTACCGCCAGCAGCGAGGCAATAGCTACACAGATGCAGACCAACCGGACCGTTCCGGCCGGCGTCGAAAAGCATTATTTTCAGCAAACTTGATCCTCAAACGCCCAGCACGGTTGTTAGTGGAGTTTCGGCGCCCGCCATATATTTGAAAAGCCAGATTGCCCAAGTGATCGGCCAAATGAACGCCAACATCGCATCCAGGCTCAAGTTAATCAGGATTTTTACGACCACTGATGCATGGCCCTGCCATGTGTCGACGACATTCATCACGTAGGTGATCGGCCCGCCCAGCATGAAGAGGAGGCCCAGCGGAGCTGACATGATGTTCTTCAGCATGTTTGTGTCCCTCAGAAAGGCGTGACCTTCAGTGACAGTGATACGCGCCGGTCTTATGGTTGGTATGGCAACCGTTGGCATCAGTGCCGCCACTGTGTGCAAACGCGCCGGTCGCGCAAGCGATTATTGCAGCGGCCATAGCCGCGAGAAATGTTGTTTTCATTTTATTGCCCTCCCAAAGTATTTCAGACAGAGCACTATTGCCGGTCGGGCACAAGCTGCTCGTGGCACTGTGAACACAAATAGGATAGATGCTCCTCTGTGCAGGCCAAGATCGGGCGAGGAGAATACTTTGGATGGATTGCGATTGATGCACGTCCCGTTGGCGATCCTGCTGACATGGCCAAGGGTGGCGACGGCAAATGAATGCCTCTCGAAGTACACCAAGACCGACGTCTGCGCCTACGCAAAAAAAATGCAAACCGAAATGGCTCCAGCATTGCCCATGCTGATCAGTTCGAACATCTCCGTTCGGAGCATCATCGCAATCGGGCCAAGGATCGTTTTCAACGCCACCTGGGCTCAGACCGATGCGGAAGTAGACGCCAAATTGTTGGCTGCTGGCGTCTCGCGGCCGGTCTATGTCCAGAAGATCGATGAAATGACCAAAAACTATGTCTGTCGTGCGGAGGAACTATCTGCCTTCGTTCGCCTGGGCGGTGAGATCCAGTACACGTATACGACTGTGGATAATTTCCCAGTCGCGAACCCGCTCGTAGCACTCTGTCCTTAGAGCATCGCAGCACGGCTCATGACATGACTAGTCGCGGCCGATCAACCAGTTGATCAGCAGCCATGATCATTTGTTGGAACTCAATTGAGCCTGATCCGCACTAGCAAGTGGATAGAAGTGAATGTGCGGTTGCCCTTTAGCTCTACTATGCATAGAAACCACTCTGCCGGGGGGCGTAAAGTTGGGGTTGTGAGTGCGTGGGCTCTAAATTCGAAAAACTAAATAAGTTGCGTGACTCACTGCGAGAATCCAACCACGATTTTCGGGCGAGCACTCAGCTATTCAACAGCCTGGACCCTGCCAAGATCGACGGCGACCTGGATGTCATTAACCGCGGAAAGCAGCGCGGCGAGGTGAACCAACCCCCGAAAACGGCAAAGAATCTCGACGATGTCGAACATGCCATCGTGGAACGCGTTGAGGATGAGAAGAAGGCTGCGCATCACACTCTTGAGGACAACCTGCAACTCCTTGGAGGTCGTCTTGCCGGCCTCGATTTCGAGGAACAATTCGGTCTAATCCGTCAGACGAATGCCGCTAGCGTTTCGGACTTCAAAGCCTCGGTCGCCGTGGGCCTCGATGAACTTCACGGCCTGAGAAGGGCCCTGAACGACGCCGAAAAAGAGCATGCATGGTTTAAGGAGAAGCACGGTCTCGTTCGTGCCGCGCGTGTGCAGCACGGTGCCGCTCACATTTTCCGGCTATCGCTTCTGCTATTTCTGTTTCTGGTCGAGACAGCGATGAACGGCAACTTCCTGGCCAAGGGCAATGAGCAGGGATTTTTTGGTGGCATCCTTGAGGCTGCGGCATTCTCTTTCATCAACATCGGGGCGGCTTTGCTCCTGGCGGTTTTCTGCGCTCGTCTCGTCACCCATCGGTCGTTTTTCGTAAAATTCGTTGGGATCATTTCAATCCTTTTCTATATCGGCTTGGCGATTTCGATAAACTTGGCGCTAGCGCACTACCGTGAGGTCAGCGGCTCGCTCGCTGACGGCGCCGGCGCTGAGGTCATCCGTAATATGCTCGCCAATCCAGCGGGTCTCACGGACATCAAGTCCTGGTTGCTGTTTGCGATCGGCCTGATGTTTTCGCTTTTCGCTTTTATCGACGGCTGGTTCGTGCTCGACCCTTACCCAGGCTACACTGGCGTTGAAAATCGGCTCGTTCGACGGCGCGATGACTACATCGATCGAAAGAAGGAACTGATCGAAGAGCTGCAGGATGTCCGCGACGACCACAACGAAAAAGTGGAGGAAATCGTCAAGCAGCTTGGTAGTCGCCGGCGCGAGCACCGCGCGATTGTCGATCATCGATCGAGGCTTCTGGCTCTTTTTGCGCAGCATCAAGACCAATTGGAGCGAGCCTGCAATCAGCTTTTGTCGATGTATCGGGAAGCCAACATCCAGGCGAGGACCGAGCCGGCGCCCAAGCATTTCGGAACGCCCTACAAACTTGATCGCATCAAGCCATACGTCACCGGCGAGCGGGAGTGGAATGAGGGAGATGTTGGCGCATCAATTCGCCAGGCGCAGGAGGAACTCAACGAGCAGGTTCGTCTGATTGGTCAGGAATGCGAACGGGGAATTGAGCAGTACCGAGATCTTGATAAGCTTCACCCGGACAGCGTGAATGTCTAGGCGAACCCGCAGACGCAAGAAAGGCAATGCGGGTACCATTGCCGCGGCCATTGCCCTTGGTGTGCTATCCGTTGCGATGTTGGCCGGCTTCGGCTGGATGTGGACCAGGTCTGGCAATGGCCATATCGACGCCAACACGAATTGCCCATTGGACGGACCCTCCAGCCTGACCGCCGTCCTCATCGACGCCACTGATCCAATTTCGGCAACGACGATGGCTGATCTCAAGAACGAGTTCCGAAAGACCATTGGGCAGGTCGAGCCGGGTGGGTATGTGAGGATTTATACCCTGAGCTCGGCGCCTGGTGAGCTGACGGTGATGTTCGATGGATGCAATCCCGGTGATGGGTCGACCGTCGATAGTTGGACCAACAATCCTGCGCGGCGTCAAAAGAAGTGGGAAAACGCCTTCGGCGATCCTTTGAACAAACTTCCCGATGAAATCCCGAATGCGGCTTCCGCGAGCCAATCTCCGATCATGGCTGGAATTCAGAAAATCAAGCTGTCGCTCTTCGATAGCAGCTTGGCCAAACAGGGCAGTCCCAAGCGATTGGTGGTCGCCTCTGACATGATCGAGCATACGACGATTTACTCGCAGTACCGATCGGGACTGGATTACCAAAAATACCTCAACAGCGCCGCCGACCGCACATATGGGACGTCGCTGGATGGGGTGGGCATCACAATTCTTTATATCGATCGGGCAAAGAAGCCATTTCAGACCCTGGATCACGCGGAGTTCTGGACACATTGGGTCCAGAACCATCACGGCGAGTTCGAAAAGCTGGTTGGCTTGGATGGGTTAAACTGATGGCGAGAGCGCACGACAAACCTTTGCTGGATCATCCACGTCTGCCGGTCGTGGTTTTCGCGGCATTGACACTCGGCGGGTGTGTATTCATCGCCATTGCAAAACTCTCAGGCGTAAATCCGATCGTCGCGGCGGTAGCACCGGCCTGCCTGATGTTTTTCTATCTCGGGGTTTCGATCTTTGCTGGAAAGCTACAACTGCACGACGAGCAGACCGGCGATAACCTCTACTATATGGGCTTCCTGTTCACCCTGACGAGCCTTGGGGTCTCGCTGTTTCAGTTTGGAACGGAAGGCTCAACCGACACGATCGTCCAAAATTTTGGCATCGCGATCACGTCGACGATCACCGGTATTGCTCTGAGGGTTTTCTACAATCAGATGCGGCGCGATCCCGCGGACATTGAGCGAACGGCGAGGCACGAACTTGCCGACATGACACGGCGTGTAAGAGCCGAGATGGAAAGCGTAACCAGGGAGTTCGCCGACTTTCGTCGTGTCAGCCATCAAATGCTCGAAGAGGGCTTTGCAGAGATTGCCGAGCAAGCGGCACGCAATGGGGAGCACATTCGATCTGCCCTGGACAATATTGCCATGGAATCGATCAAGCCTGTCCAAGAGGCGTCTGCCAAGCTCAGTGACGCGTTGCAGCACAATTTCGGGCAAGTCGAAACCCAGTTTGCTTCGATAGCGAACCGCGTTGGAGCTGCAGCGGATTTGCTGGATAAAGCCAACAGCTCGATGTCCAACTCTGTTGGAAAGCTCGGTAATCAAGCCGACAATATGGCTGCCAAGCTGGAAAAGGTGGTTGTTCCTGATGAGGTGCTGAAGAACGATCTGGCGCCGATGGTCAAGCTCCTGGGTAATGCTGTCGCACAATATGCGATAAAAACCGAAACAGCCTCGCAAGAGCAGCAAACGCGGATGACCGGTCTTGCCGACGCAGTGATCAAGGTGGCGACTGGAGTGGAGAGAGCGGCAGCGGCCGCAGAAAAGACCGCAGAAACTGTCCAAGCGCAGCAGCGTTTGACTGAGGAGTTCATGGCTGTGATGCAGAAACACAGCAATGAAACACGCGGCCTCGTCGCAACCCTTACACAACATAGCCTCCCGGCCGTGCGCACTCCCCAGCCTCTGAGCAATGCGATAGCGAACGATGTCGAGCGAGTGGCGGCACCTTCCACTGTTGCCTCCCCTGTGGAGACGCCAATCAAGGTTTCGGATGACACGGAGGGCGACACCTTCCGATCGTTAAGCAGTCCGGCGGAGGTGGAGAAGGGTGAACCGCCAAAGAGAGCAAGTTGGTGGGGCAGGTGAGTGAGGTTAGCGGAACAGCCATTACGTTTGAGCGCAAGGGCTATGGCCGCGGCCTGATACTCGGCCTGACGATGGCTGAGACGATGCTGCTTCTCGTTTTCTGCCTTTTGCTTGCTGCAGGCGCGCTCATCGCCAAGACAAAGAAAGAGGCTGCGGCAGCGCAGAAGATTGCGCAGTCCCTCAATGAGAACGCTCGCAAGCTTGACGAGGAAAACAAGCGGTTGCTGGCTCAGCTGAATGCCATGGTCAAGCCTGCAAGTCGACGCAATGTACCAGATCAAGAATGGCGTGAATTGGTCCGGGCCAAAGAGGCCGCAGAGGCAATCAAAAAAGTGGGACTGACCCTTGAGGAAGCGGTGAAAAGCGCGCCGGCCGCCAAAGTCCTCTCTGACAACGACGTCGACGTTGATCAGGCCAAAGCCATGATCGAGAAGATGAAGGTTCTGCGCGAGCTCGGCTACGTTGGCACGGGCAAGACGTCCAAGGATCTTGCTGACGCACTGAAGAAGGCAAGGAACGAGGCCTCTGCTGACAAGCCACACGATTGGCCACCGATCATCAGTCTTAGCGAGCTCGATGGCTATAATTTCGATACTGGAAGTGCGGAGCTTTCCGGTGGCTTCAAAACGAAGTTGCGGCAGATGTCGAAGACCATTGCTGGAATTGCAACTTCCTATGGTGTGGACGTCATTGAGGTGATTGGCCACACGGACGAGCAGGCGATGTCCGGTGACTCATCGAATATGGACAGAGGCCTTCAGCCCGTACTGGCGCGCAAGATGGACATTGGCACACTCCATCCTGCCGACAATGCCGGGCTTGGATTAGCGCGAGCGATCTCCGTCACAGGCATCCTGCGCGATATGCCGGAACTGAAAGGCTTCACCATCCTGCCAATGTCCGGCGGCCAGTTGATATTGCCTGGCGACCGGCTCACCGACGGCGCACAGGCCGGCGACGTCAAGGCGAGGAGGCGAATTGAGTTCAGGGTCAGGCAACGTTCGCGAGAGACAGATATTGGACTGGTTCCGGTACCAAAGTTGTGAGGCGAACTGCCCTTGGGTTTCGCTCACAGGGCTTGGGGG
>NZ_RZPI01000290.1:0-6539 GCF_003998715.1 Mesorhizobium sp. M7A.F.Ca.CA.002.15.2.1 | reverse complement strand
GGCACATCTGGGCCGACACCTACGCCATCGCCAACAAACCGGGCGGCTTCCTCGCCGGCGGCCGCGGCGGCGAACTGGCGGTGCAGGCCAGCCTGCCGCGCGAAAGCTGGGGTTTCTGGGCCGATCGCGGCGCCACCATCATCCAGACCGACGAGCCGAAGGCGGCAATCGACTGGCTGGCCGCGAATGGTTTTCGCGTGCCTTATGCCGACGAGGCGCGGCCGGTTGAGCCGGCGAATACGGCGAGCATCAATTAAGCGGCGGCTGACGCTGCCAATCTCCCTCACGAGGGGGGAGATTGGTTAGCTTCAAGCCGCTAGCGCCACGCCGTCCAGTTCGCTAAGCGCATCCTGTGGCAATTCCAGTTCAGCCGCAGCGAGGTTCTCCCCGAGATGCCCGACCGACGATGTGCCGGGGATCAGCAGGATGTTGGGCGCGCGGCGCAGCAGCCAGGCGAGCGCGACCTGCATTGGCGTGGCGCCGAGGCGCGCCGCGATTTCCGACAGGGTGGAGGATTGCAGCGGGTTGAAGCCGCCGAGCGGGAAGAACGGCACATAGGCGATGCCATCGCGGGCAAGATCGTCGATCAGGGCATCGTCGCCGCGATGCGCCAGATTGTACTGGTTCTGCACGCAGACGATCTCGGCGATCCCCCGTCCTTGCGCGATCTGCGCCGGCGTCACGTTGCTCAGCCCGATGTGCCTGACCAGACCCTGTTGTTGGAGCTCGGCCAGCACGGTAAGCGGCGCTTCGATCGATCCTTCGGCGGGGCCATGGGTATCGAACATGATGCGTAGGTTGACGACGTCGAGCACCTCGAGCCCGAGATTGCTGAGATTGTCGTGTACCGCCTGGGTGAGCGCTTCCGCGGAAAAGGCCGGCAGCCACGATCCATCCGCGCCGCGCCGGGCACCGATCTTGGTGACGATGACGAGATCTTGGGGGTAGGGCGCCAGCGCCTCGCGGATCAGCCGGTTGGTGACGTGCGGACCGTAGAAGTCGCTGGTATCGATATGGTCGACGCCTTGCGCAATCGCCTCGCGCAGCACGGCCAATGCCGCGTCATGATCCTTGGGCGGCCCGAACACGCCGGGTCCCGCGAGTTGCATGGCACCGTAGCCGAGCCGCTTCACGGTGCGGCTGCCAAGCTTGAAGGTGGCGGGGGCGAAGGTGCCGGATTGTTGGATGTTGGACATGATTGATCTCCTTGAGGAGGCAGAGATAGGCGCTGCCCAACCTCGTGATAATCCGGTACAATCCACACAGGCCGTGCGGAATGGCGAACAATGATGGACCTCAGCGATCTGAATGCTTTCGTGGCGGTGGCGCGCGCCGGCGGCTTTCGCGACGGCGCGCGTGCGAGCGGCGGCAGCGCCTCCGGCCTGAGTGAGGCGGTGCGTCGCCTGGAAGTGCAGCTCGGTGTCAGGCTGTTCAACCGCACGACGCGCAGCGTTGTCCCGACCGAGGCGGGCCTCAGCCTTCTGGAGCGGCTCGGCCCGGCGCTGTCGGAGGTGGAGGCGGCGCTGGACGTGGTGAACGGCTTTCGCGACAGGCCGGCTGGCTCGTTGCGTCTCAACGTGCCGGTCAGTGCTGCGCGGCTGATATTGCCCGATATCGTGCCGGGTTTCCTCGCCGCCTATCCCGGTATCCGGCTGGAGGTGATCGCCGACGAGAACTTCGTCGACGTGCTGGCGGCCGGCTGCGATGCCGGCATCCGCTATGACGAGCGGCTGGAGCAGGACATGATCGCGGTGCCGATCGGACCGCGCGTGCAGCGTTTCGCCACGGCCGCCAGCCCTGCCTATCTTGATCGCCATGGCCGCCCGCAACACCCGAGCGACCTGCTTGGCCACTCCTGCGTGCGTGGGCGCTTTGCCAGCGGTGCGATGCTGCCCTGGGAATTCGAGCGAGACGGCGAGGTGGTGCGGGTCGATCCGACAGGCCCCTTGATCGTGCGGATCGGCGGGGCGACGGATCTTGCCGTCGACGCGGCTATTGCCGGCACCGGCATCATCGGCCTCTTCGAGGGCTGGCTGCGCCCTTACTTCGACAGCGGCGCTCTTGAGCCCGTGCTCGAACCGTGGTGGCAGAGTTTTCCCGGACCGTTTCTCTATTATCCCGGCCGGCGCCTGGTTCCGGCCCCGCTGCGGGCGTTCATCGACTATATCAAGGGCGGCAAGGCCTGACCTGTTTCCGGCGCCGTCACCCCACCCGGCGCTCCGCGCCGACCTTCCCATTGAGGGGAGGTAGGGCGCCGCGCTCTTCTAGCTCCCCTTGATGGGAAGGTCGCGCCGTAGGCGTGGGTGGGGTGACTGCCGAGCCGCAAACAAAAAGGCCGCCCGGAGGCGGCCTTTTCGATTGTCTGAAGCTGCGAAGTGCTTAGCGCTTGGAAAACTGGAAGCTACGACGGGCCTTGGCCTTGCCGTACTTCTTGCGCTCGACGACGCGGCTGTCGCGGGTCAGGAAGCCGCCCTTCTTGAGCACGGCGCGCAGCGTCGGCTCGTAGTAGGTCAGCGCCTTGGAGATGCCGTGACGCACGGCGCCAGCCTGGCCGGAGAGACCGCCGCCGACGACTGTCGCGACGATGTCGTACTGGCCGGCGCGGTTGGAGGCGATGATCGGCTGGTTGAGGATCATCTGCAGGACCGGACGCGCGAAATAGGTCGCGAATTCCTTGTCGTTGACGATGATCTTGCCGGAACCCGGCTTCACCCAGACGCGCGCAATGGCGTTCTTGCGCTTGCCGGTGGCATAGGCGCGGCCCGACTTGTCGAGCTTCTGGACGTGGACGGGGGCCGCCGGCTGGGTATTGGTGTTGCCGGTGGCGGCGCCCAGTTCTGCGAGCGAGGAAAGCTCAGCCATCTTATGCGACCTTCTTGTTCTTGGCGTTCAGCTTGGCCACGTCGAGCACGACGGGCTGCTGGGCGACATGCGGATGCTCGGCGCCTGCATAGACGCGCAGGTTCTTCATCTGGCGACGGCCGAGCGGGCCACGCGGGACCATGCGCTCAACGGCCTTCTCGACGACACGCTCGGGGAAACGACCCTCGAGCAGCTGGCGCGCGGTGCGCTCCTTGATGCCGCCTGGGTGGCCGGTGTGCCAGTAATAGACCTTGTCGGTGAATTTCTTGCCGGTGAACACCACCTTGTCGGCATTGATGACGATGACGTTGTCGCCGTCGTCGACGTGCGGGGTGAAGGTCGGCTTGTGCTTGCCGCGGAGATGATTGGCGATGACAGTGGCCAGACGACCGACGACGAGACCTTCGGCGTCGATCAGGATCCACTTCTTCACCACATCCGCAGGCTTCTGCGAAAAGGTTGTCATGTTTTCTGCTCTCGGTTCTGACCTTCATAAGAGAAGGCGTTTCTTGTTGCTTGGATTGGCGAAAGGCGCTTGCCCGCCGCCAATAACAAAACGGCGGCCTTTGCGGGCCGCTGCTTCGTGGAGGCTTATAGGCGAGGGTGGTGACCGCGTCAAGGCGAACGAAAAGGTAGATATCAGGTAAAATGTAGCAAAAACAATAACTTGAACAAAAGGTATTATTTTACCACATCACCATTCCGCTTCGGCGGGATCGAATAGGTGCCGATGGCATGCGCCACCGTGTGTCCGTCTGGGCCGGCAACGATGTCGATGTCGAACACCATCAGGCTCTTTCCCAGCTTCAGGATGCGGCAATGGCCGTCGATCGGTCCTGCCTCGGCCTTGCGCACGAAATTGATGTCGAGGTTGACGGTGACCGAAAGCGCATCCGGCCCGGCATGGCTGAGCACGCAGACGTAGCCGCCAATGTCGGCCAGCGTGAACAGCGAGGGGCCGGACACCGTGCCGCCGGGACGCAAATGCCGTTCGCCGGCGTTGAGCCGCACGGTGCAGCCGCCCGGGAACACGTCGATCGCCTCGAAATATTTGAACTGCTCATTGAGCTGCGGATAGACGGTTTCCATCAGCGCATTGACTTGTTGCGCGGTCAGCACGGGCTTGAGGTTGGTCTGGGCGGGCATGTCTTGGTCTCTCGCTTTGCGCCAGGCCTGTATGAGCGCAGCGCGGCATTTCTGACAACCTTCGTCCCCTGGCGCAAGCGATCGGTGTTGGACGAAACCTGATCCGGTATTAGATAGTCTGGCAGCCCCAGCGGAATCGCGGAGAACCCTATCCATGGCCGAAATCCTTGCCATCAAGCCTGCCGCCGTTGAGGGTCCGGTGGTTGCACAACTGGACAAGGGCGTGCTGCGCCTCACACTCGCCAATCCGCCTGCCAACGCGCTGTCGCTGGCGGTGATGGCGGCGCTGACGGCCGAACTCGAGCGCGCCAGGGCCGACAAGGCCGTTCGCGTCATCGTCTTGTCGGCTGCCGGCAAGGTGTTCTGCGCCGGCCATGATCTCAAGGAAATGACCGCGCGCCGCACTGACGCCGATCATGGCAAGGCCTTTTTCGCAGAGACGTTTGCCGCTTGTGCGACGCTGATGCAGGCGATCGTGCGTCATCCAGTGCCTGTCATCGCCGAGGTTGACGGCCTGGCCACCGCCGCCGGGCTGCAACTGGTCGCCAGCTGCGACCTGGCGATCGCTTCGCATGAGGCGACCTTCTGTACGCCGGGTGTCAACATCGGCCTGTTCTGCTCGACGCCGATGGTGGCGCTGTCGCGCAACGTCTCGCGCAAGCATGCGATGGAGATGCTGTTGACCGGCGAGACCATTGATGCGGCAACCGCCAAGGAATTCGGCCTGGTCAACCGCGTCGTGCCGCGTGAATACCTGAATCAGATCGTCACCAAATACGCGCAAACCATTGCTTCCAAATCATCTTTGGTGGTCAAGACGGGCAAGGAGGCGTTTTACTCGCAGGCCGAAATGGGGCTGGCGGATGCTTACACCTATACCGGCCGGATCATGGTCGAAAACATGCTCGCGCGCGACGCCGAGGAAGGCATCGGCGCCTTCATCGGCAAGCGCAAGCCGGAATGGACGGACGAATAGGAGCAGCACCATGGAGCCGCGAATCTCTATCGTTACCATCGCCACCGATGATCTGGACCGCGCGGTGCGCTTTTACGAGGCTATGGGCTTGAAGCGGCATGCCGGTATCACCGACGGTGTCGCCTTCTTCCAGATGGGCGGCGTCATTCTTGGTCTGTTCCCACGTGCCAGCGCAGAAGAGGATTCCGGCATCGCCTTCGCCGCGGCGCCATCGGCGGTCTACCTCGCCTACAACACCCGCTCCGACGCCGAAGTCGACGACGTGCTCGCCAGGGCGGAAAAAGCCGGCGGCCGCATCGTCAAGCCGGCCGGCCGCGCCTTCTGGGGCGGCTGGTACGGCTACTTCGCCGACGCCGACGGGCATGTCTGGGAAGTGGCGCACAATCCGGCCTTTCCGATCGCGGAAGACGGCACGATTTCGCTACCTGGCTGATGGCCCATCGCAAGCAGCTGACGCGGCTCAAGGCTCCCTATCTGAAGCGCATCCTGCTCGATGCCGTGCGGGTCGAGGATTGGGAAAAATATCCATGGAACCTGCCGCTGTTTCGCGGCCACGACTTCGAACTCGAATTCACCACGCCGATCACCATCATCGTCGGCGAGAACGGCACCGGCAAATCGACGCTGCTCGAGGCGATCGGTGCGCTGGCCGGCTATGACGAAGCCGGTGGCGGCAAGGGATATAGGCCGGTCGACCATTCCAGCGCCATCGACAAGAGTGGTGCCGCGCTGGCCAACGCATTCCGCGGTCACTGGCTGCCGAAAGTCACCGCCGGCTGGTTTTTTCGCGCCGAATCCTTCTACTCCGTGGCCCGATATCTCGATCAGGCGGCACTGGAAGACCCTTTTAGGCCCCCGCCGCCGGACTTCCTGTCCTGGTCGCATGGCGAGGGCTTTATCCGTTTTTTCGAGGAGCGCTGCCGCAGGCAAGGCATCTACATCCTCGACGAACCCGAAAGCGCACTGTCGCCGACGCGACAGATCGAGCTGCTCAAGATGCTGCGGCGCATGGACCAGTCGGGCACCGCGCAAGTGATCATGGCGACGCATTCGCCGCTGCTGATGGCTTGTCCTGGCGCGCGGCTGTTCCGCATCAGCCGGTTCGGGCTCGATCCCACGGATTTCAGCGATACCGATCATTTTCGCATGATGCGCGACTTCTGCACCGATCCGCAGGCCTTTATGGAGGAAGCGCTGCGGGAGGATGACGCGTGAGCGCCGGCGATGATGACCTCAACTGGCGCGTCGAGCAGGCGTGCCGCGAAGGCTGGCCGGCGGCGACCGAGACGTTGGTTGATGGCTGGCTTCTGCGGCGATCGGGCGGACGGATCCGGCGTACCAATTCGGCCAATCCCTTGCGCGGCGAGCGTGGCGCGCCCGACAAAGTGATCGACGCCGCAGAGTCCTTCTACGTCGGCCACGGTCAGGCGCCGATGTTCCGAGTGCCTGATATCGCCGCCGAGCTCGAAACCGCACTCGACCATCGCGGCTACCAGCCGGAAGGCGGGACGATCCATCTCCATGCCGGGATCGGCGATCTGGCTGAAGTCCGCGA
>NZ_RZPI01000028.1:0-19816 GCF_003998715.1 Mesorhizobium sp. M7A.F.Ca.CA.002.15.2.1 | reverse complement strand
CGCCCAGACAGGCTCGTAGGCAAAGAGGATTTCCGCCTTCGGTTGATCGCCGCTCAGCTCCTGCAGCGCGCCGAGAACTTGTGCCGTCAGCACCGCCTCGGCGCGGCCTGATTCACGCTCGTCCAGCGTCTCGCCGACGCAGATCAGTGGCACGAAACCGTGCCTGACAGCAGCTGCCGTTTTCAGTCCGACAGTCGCATCCGTCTCGCCGAAATGCTCCCGGCGCTCGCTATGGCCGAGTTCGATTACATCCAGCCCGCAGTCTTTCAACATCACTGGCGAAATCTCTCCCGTCCACGCGCCGGCATCGGCCCAATGCATGTTCTGGGCACCTACCTTCACGCGGGTGTTGGCTAGTGCCGCCTTGACCTGGCGCGCGGCGGTGAACGGCGGAATGACGAAAGGCTGTATCGCCTGATCGAAACCAGGCACGAAGGCGGCCAACGCATCGGCGAACAGCAACGCCTCGGCAAGCGTCTTGTTCATCTTCCAGCTCGTGCCGACCCAATATGGGGCCATTGTTTTTCTCCTTCGATACTTTTGCGGCCGAAGCCGGCTTCCGGGCGACGTATTCGCTCAAGTCCGAGGCTTGAGACTGTCCCGGCCACTGTCGACGTAAGGCGCCCAGAAATCCACCGACTCGCGGATCATCTCGATAACCTGATGGTCGACTGGTTCCCTCTCCCTGAAGGAAAGTTCAAGGCAAATTTCATTGTCGGTTCCACCACCCTGCCGAACCGCGTCCAGCAACTTCTGCGGCACTATGCGGCCATCCTTGTTGTAGGCGGCCGTGAACGGCCAATGGCCGCCCTTGTTCATGGAAGACTGCTTGATGTGGATGATCGGAGATTGCAATGGAAACGCTTTCGCCCAGGCGTAGGGATCGGTGTCGGCAGGGTTGGGTGAGGTCACGTCGCCATGGTCGATATCGACCATCATCTTCATCGGTATGGGCAGCTTCGCTGCGTCGATGGCGCCTTGCAGCGTGACGCAGCTTTCGATCGTGTGGCCGAACTCGCGGCCGACCGACATCGGCTCCCAGAACAGGTATGTCAGCCCCGCCGCCCTGGCGTGTTCGGCAACCTCGCGCCAGCATTCGAGCGCGATATCGAGAAGTGCTGCCCGCCGTTGCGGATCGTCAAAGTCCTTGTAGGTGAAGATGGCGAACTGCGTGCCCATGCCTGGCGCGCCGAGTTCGGCGGAAATGTCGGCGAAGGTCTTGAACCAGTCGACATAGTAGCGCCGGACGTCGGCGTCCGGGTGGCCGAAATGGTTGAGCCGGCCATAAGGTCCGGTCATGCCGGAGGTGATCCTGACACCGGTCCGCGAAAGCGCGCTGTTGAACAGGCGCAGGAATTTGGCAATCGTGGCCGCCGGCCAGCCCGGATTGACGAATTCATGCGTCAACTGCACGTCGCGAATGCCGATGCCATAAGCAATCGCGTCGATCAAATCGTCTGGATCGGCGAAGCGATTGACCAGAGGATTGGTGTTGAGGGAAAGCGTGAAGGCCATCAGTCCGCCGTCGCCATGATGTTACCGAACCAATCTTCGAACGCTTTCCGCTCGGCCGCATTGATATGCAGGCCATGCTTTGTGCGGCGTTCCAGTATATCGGCTGATGTGCCAGCCCATTCGGTCTCGACCAGGAACTTTGCCTCCCGTTCATACAGATCGGGACCGAAGCGTCGGCCGAGATCAGCCTCGCTTTGCGCGCCGGCGAGCAATTGCCTGGCGCGGGTGCCGTAGCTTCGAGCGTAGTGCTTCACCAACGACGGGCTGAGCCATGAAAATTCGACATGCAGATCGCTCAGAAACTGCTCGAAGTCCGCATTGGGCAGGTCGCCCCCCGGCAAGGGAATTTTGGCCGTCCAGGCTTTCTTCATCGTCGGAAAGAATGGCTGGATCTTTTCCAGCGCGTGTTCCGACAGCTTGCGGAAGGTGGTGATCTTGCCGCCGAACACCGAAAGCAGCGGTGCGTTGCCGTTGGAGGCGTCGAGTTCGAAAATATAGTCGCGCGTCACCGCGCTTGGATTGTCGGCATTGTCGTCATAGAGCGGACGCACACCGGAGAAGCTGTAGACCACGTCCTGTGGCGTCAGCTGCCGCTTGAAATAGCGATTGACCACCTTGATCAGGTAGTCGACTTCGCTGGCCTCGGCGACCACTTCCTCGGGCCTGCCTTCGTAGGGAATGTCGGTCGTGCCGATCAGCGCCAGATCGTTCTCGTACGGGTTGACGAAGATCACCCGCTTGTCGTTGTTCTGGATGAGATAGGCCTGCCGCCCCTCCCAGAATTTGGGCACGACGATATGGCTGCCTTTTACAAGCCGGACATTGCGCGTCGAATTCTGCCCGGCGACGCGGCTGACAATGTCGTTGACCCAGGGACCTGCTGCGTTGATCAGAGCGCGCGCGCGGACTTTCGTGACGGCGCCCGTGCGACCATCCTGCATGTCGATCGACCACAGTCCGCCTTCACGGCGCGCCGCGACACAGGCGGTGCGCGTGAGCACTCTGGCGCCTCGCTGCCTTGCATCGAGCGCATTGAGCAGCACCAGGCGCGCATCGTCGACCCAGCAGTCGGAATATTCGAAACCGCGCTTGAATTCGTCCTTGATCGGCGCGCCTTCAGGCGAGGTCCTCAGGTTCAGCGTTCTTGTCCCAGGCAGCCGTTTGCGGCCGCCAAGGTGGTCGTAGAGAAACAGCCCGAGCCGGACCAGCCATGCCGGCCTATCCTGCGGGCTGTGCGGTAGAACGAAGCGCATCGGCCAGATGATATGCGGCGCCGCCTCGAGCAGCACCTCGCGTTCGATCAGCGCTTCGCGAACCAGCCTGAATTCATAATATTCGAGGTAGCGCAGGCCGCCATGCACCAGCTTGCCGGAACGCGAACTGGTGCCTTGCGCGAGATCGTCTTTTTCGCACAGGATGACGGACAGGCCACGACCTGCAGCATCACGCGCTATGCCGGCTCCATTGACGCCGCCGCCGATCACGAAGAGATCGACGACATCTGTTGTATTGCTCAAGATCTTGCTCCTGTGCGGTGCGCCATGCCCTTCCACACCGGCCGAAGCGCCTGGCGCGCCGCAACGAAGGAAGGGAAGAGCGCATCGTATGTTTGCGAAAGCGCCTCGTCATAGGCATCGCAGTCGCCGAGAAGCGGCGTCACCCATTCGGCGGCGCAGTCTTCCATGGAGCCGTAGACGCCGAGCCCGACCGCGGCCATCATCGCGGCACCCGCCGCGCCGGCTTCCTGGCGGCTGCTGGTGCGCACCTGCGCCCTTGTCGCCGCCGCGATGATGCGACGTAGAGACGGACTGCGCGCTGCGCCGCCCGACAGGCGGATCTCACTCGGCACGGCGCCCATCGCCTGGTAGCAATCGCGAGCGGCGAAGGCCAACCCCTCGAGCACGCCGCGTGCCAGATCGCCAAAGCCATGCTTGACCGAAAGGCCGATGAAGCCGGCGCGTGCGTCAGGGTCGACGAACGGCCCTCTTTCGCCGGCTAGCGATATGTAAGGCTGGTAGATCAGCGATCCCGGCTCCGATGCTTCCATCCAAGCGTCGAGCGCCTTCAGCAACTCGTCATGAGAAGGTTTGCCGCCAGCCGTGGCGAGCACGTCGCGCGCAAGGCCAAGCACCCAGTCTATGTTGAGCGTCGCCGCCATGTTGGATTGCAATTGTGCAAAGGCGCCCGGAATAGGCATGGCGATCGTGTAGCCGGAGCCATCTGCGTTCAGCACGACATCGTCGGGAGTGGCTGCGAAGCGCGTGTGTATGCCGGTCGAGCCGATGACCGTGCAGCCGACATTGCCCGAGGGATCATAGAGGCCGGCTCCGAGCGCCGTCATGACCATGTCGACGTAGCCCAGCACCACCGGCGTGCCTTCGAGCAGGCCGGTCTCCGCCGCCGCCGATCGCGATAGCGGATGATGGTCGGTGGTGCCTTCGAGCATGGGAGGCAACAGGCGGCGATGCGTCGTCAGATCCAGGATGTCGAGGGCTTCGTCGGAATAGGTGCGCGACCGAAAATCGCCGAAGGTGAAGGTTCCCTCGGAGGGATCGGTGGCGCGTTCGCCCGTCATCTTGAAGTAGAGCCAATCCTTGCAATGCAGTGCGGTGGCCGCCCGCTCCAGCATGTCGGGATGGTTCTTTTTCATGAAGGCAAGCTGGGCGCCTTGCTGGCAGGAATTCAGCCCCGTGCCGGTCAGTTCGAACCGCCTGCGATCCCGGGGATCGGCGCGCATCTCGTCCACCAAACGTCCGGCGCGGGCATCGAGCCACAGCCAGGCGCGCGAGACAGGCATGCCGTCGCTATCGATCAGCCAGGTTCCGTCGCCTTGCCCGGTGATGGCCACCGCCGCGATTCGTTGCGCGAGGTCGGGAATCTTGGCCGCGAGATCGCGAACGGTCCGCGCCATGTCGCGCCAGGTCTGGTCGAGGTCCTGCTCGGCGCCGCCGCCTTCCAGCGTGACGAAGCTATTGGGCACCGACGTCATGGCGAGCTGCCGCCCGGACAGATCGAAAGCGATCGATTTGATCACCGACGTTCCCGCGTCGATGCCGATCAGCAGGTCTTTCATGCCGCAAATTCCGATTGGTTGCGAAGGCAGTTCACGAGGGCAGTCATTTCGTAGAAGAGACAGGGGGTGTCCGCAAGGACACCCCCTGTGCAGGTATTACTCAGACAGCACGAAGGGTGCGGTGTACTTGTCGACATTGTCCTTGGTGATGAGAAGGCAATCGAACAGCTGCTTCTCGGTCGCCGCACCGGTGGCACCCGTCTTGATAAACGAGTCCGCCTGCTGCACGGCCTTGGCCGAGAAGATGGCGACCGGCTGCAGCACGGTGTACTGCAGTTCACCGGACTTGATCGCCGCAACCGCGTCCGGGGAGCCGTCGAAGCCACCGACCTTGATGCCGGCGAGCTTGCCAGCTTCCTTCAGCGCCGCAACCGCGCCGAGAGCCATTTCGTCATTGCCGCTGATCACGGCGATGATGTCGGGATTGGCTTGCAGCATGCTCTGCATCTTGTCGTGGCCCTGGGTACGATCCCAGTTGGCGACCTGCGAAGCAGCCTTTTCGAGATCCGGGTACTGGCTCAGCACAGTCGCGTAACCGTTCGAGCGCGTGGCGGCATTGTTGTCCGACGGGGCGCCGAGCAGTTCGACATATTTGCCCTTTTCACCGACGGCCTGCACCCACTGCTGGGCACCGAGAGCAGCGCCCTGCGCGTTGTTGGAAACGAGCTGCCCCTTGGCGAGGCCTTCCTGGTTGATCTCGGCATTGACAAGGAACACCGGGATGTTGGCTGCAATCGCCTTCTTCACCGCACCGACAGAGCCGTCGGCGTTGGCCGGATCGAGAATGATCGCCACCGACTTGTTGGTGATGGCGGTGTCGATCAAATTGCTTTCGGTATTGGTATCGCCCTTGTGGGCGCCGACATTGGCCGTATAGCCAAGCTTCTCGGCCTCGGCCTTGGCGACGTTGCCCTCGGTCAGCCAGTAGGGATTGGCCGGATCGTTGACGATGATCGAGATCAGGCCCGCGGCTGACGCGGCGGCCGTGAACCCAACGACCATCGCGGCCGCGAGCAGACTTTTCAGCATGGTTTTCATGTACATTCCTCCAATGATTACGCGGTGTTGCTGCCAGTTCACCTGGCAGTCTTCCCTTGGGCAGGATTGGCCGGTTCGGCCTTCCCCCGTTTCTGAGAAGTCGGTTGGCCACCTGTCGCGCTTGGGAGCTTGCTGCGGCGGCGATACTGAACGGCATTGAGGAGCACGGCGAGCACGATGACCGCGCCGGTGAACACTGTCTGCCAGTAGGATGAGATGCCGATGATCACCAGACCGTCGGACAGGAAGCCGATGACGAAGGCCCCGAGCAGGGTTCCGCGGATGTTGCCGCGGCCGCCGGTCAGTGCCGCGCCGCCGATGACGACGGCCGCAATGGCCGTCAGTTCGTAGGTGGTGCCGGCGGTCGGTCCCGCCGATGTAAGCTGCGAGGACAGGATCAGGCCGGCAATGGCGGCGCAGATGCCCGACAGCACATAGACGGAAATCTGCACTGTCTTGACCGGAACGCCGGAGAGTTCGGCCGCGCGTTCATTGCCGCCCGAGGCGTAGAGCCAGCGCCCGAAAGCGGTGCGGTTCAGGACGATGCTGCCAATGAGCGCGATGACCACGAGAACCACGACGCCCGTCGGCACGCCGAACAAGCGGTTGAAGCCAAGCGCATCGAAGCCGGTGTTTCCGAGCTCCGGCTTGCCGCCGAGATTGTTGTAGGTCAGGCCGCTGGTCATCAGCAGCGCCAGGCCGCGCGCCATGTACATGACGCCGAGGGTGGCGACGAAAGCTGGAACCTTGAAGCGCGCGATGAGCACGCCGTTGATCAGCCCGACGACGGCGCCCAGCATGCAGGCCAGCACCGCGACCACCCACACCGGCGGATAGAGAACGACGCCCAGCCAACTCAGCGTCACCCCTTGCATCAGGAAGCCGGCAACGACGCCGGCCAAGCCCAGCGTCGACCCCACCGACAGATCGATGCCGCCATTGAGGATGACAAGCAGCATGCCGATCGCGAGGATTCCGAAGATGGCGACATGCGAGGCCATGGTCAGGAAATTCGCCACCGAGAGGTAGTAGGGCGACAGGATCGAAAAGACGACGATGATGACGATCAGGGCAAAGAAAGCGCGGCCCTCGAGCAGCAGCTTGGCGAGATCGAAGCCTTCGCTCGCGCTTGGACTGGACTGTTTTCTGGCCTGGCTGACATCGGTCATGGTGTGGGCTCCGAAATTCCTGGTGATCAGGCGACCACGGCTTCGCCCGAGGCGGCCATGATCTGCTCTTTGGTGGCATTGGCGCCGAATTCGGCTGAAATCCTGCCGCGGCGCATGACGACGATGCGGTGGGCAATGCTGAGGCATTCGTTGACCTCAGAGGTCGAGAAGACGACGGCAAGGCCCTGCGCAGCGCGTTCGCTCAGCAAGCGGAAGACTTCGGCCTTGGCGCCGACATCGATGCCGCGGCTCGGCTCGTCGAGAAGGATAACCTTGGGATTGGTCGTCAGCATCTTGCCGATGACGACCTTCTGCTGATTGCCGCCCGACAGCGATCCGATCATGGCGTTGCCGCCAGCGGTCTTGACGGTCACCTTGCGGATCGAGTCTTCGACCAGCTCTCGCTCTCTGGAACGAGACAGAAACAGGCCCCTGGCGAACGCTTCGATGCTGGCGAGCGAAAGATTACGACCGACGGTCATCGTCTGCACCAGCCCGTCGCGCTGCCGGTCCTCGGGGACCAGCACAAGCCCTCTGGAGATACGCTGGGCAATGCTCAGCCCCGAGACGTCCTCGCCTTCCAGCAGCGCCCGCCCGCCCGCCATCGGCACTCGTCCGGCGACGGCCTCCAGCAATTCCGTGCGCCCGGCACCCATCAGCCCGTAGATGCAGACGATCTCGCCTGCTCGCACGTCCAGCGACAGGTGATCGACGACGGAATAACCTGAGCCCGAAGTGTCGACGACGCTGACATCCTCGATCGATAGGGCGACTTCGCCGAATTCATGGCCGGTCGGCGGCGAGCCGAGATCGAAATTCTCGCCGACCATGTTGCGCACGATCCATTCGAGATCGATATCCCGGGCTTCGGCCGTCGCGGTAATCGCGCCATCGCGCAGGACAACGGCATAGTCGGTGATCTGCAGCGCCTCTTCGAGGTGATGCGATATGTAGACGATGGAGACGCCGCGGCTGGTCAGATCGCGGATCACCTTGAACAGAACTTCCACCTCGGTTGCGCTGAGCGCGGAGGTCGGCTCGTCCATGATGAGGATGCGCGAATCGACCGACAGTGCCCGGGCGATCTCGACGATCTGCTGTTGGCCGAGGCGCAGATCCTCGACCAGGGTCATCGGATCGATGTCCTCCTCGAGATCAGCCATCAGAGCGCGCGCCTGGCGTTGCTCCTCGGCGAAGTCGAGGCCGGTCCTGGTGCGCAGTTCGCGGCCCATGAAGATGTTGTCGCGAACGCTGAGGTTGGGCGCCAGGCTGAGTTCCTGGTGGATGATCGAGATGCCGCGATCGCGCGCGTCCGAGGACGAAGAAAAGCTGACGAGATTGCCGTCGAGCACGATGTCGCCGGATGTCGGCGTGACCACGCCGGAGAGGATCTTCATCAGCGTCGACTTGCCGGCGCCATTCTCTCCGAACAGCGTGGTGACCTTGCCGCGATGGATGTCGAAATTGACGCCCTTGAGCGCATGGACGCCGCCATACGACATGACGATGTTGCGCGCCGAAAGCACGGCGTCGCCAGTCGCGGGTCCGGTGTCGGCAGTCGGTTTCATTTGACGTCCAGCCTCACGGGGGTGACGAGCCAGCTCTTCGGGTTGACCAGCTTGAATGCGCCGACCACCGATATGGTCTTGCCGGTCAAGGTGCTCGTATCGACCTTGGCCAGGACTTCCTTCTTCATCTCATTGTTCAGCGCCGAACCGGCGTCCTGGTACTCAATCTGGTTGGTGAACTGGCCGAATGTGATCTTGCCCGTGGCGTCACGCAGTTCCGTCCCGTTGATTGCCGGTCCCGTCTGCACGCGGATCATCAACGTATCTGGCACGCCGTCGACGGCGACCTTGTAGATGCCAGATTTTCCTTCGCCGACGACGCCGGTGAACTTGACTGAAATGACCGGTCCGACGCCCGCAGGCACACCGTATTCCTTTTCCGCCGTTGCCCTGTCCTTGGCAATCGCCGTCGCCACCGTCACCGCGTCGGCGGCGCGTGCCTCGACATCGGCCTGCACCTTGGGAAATTCCGACTTGCCGTAGTCAGCGGCGGAAAACACGGCGCTGCGAACGTCGCCTGCCGACCCTATCCTGACCACGTTGGTATCGAGCGCCATGGCGCCGAGCAGGACGACAACCGCGGCGCTGGCAAGTGCCCGACGCAGGGCGGGCGAGGCAGGCCTGGTCGATGCAGTGGCGGCTTTCGCGCTCATGACGCAACCGCCAGCAAGGCTGATCCGCGCTTGTCACGCATTTGGCGATCCTCCGTTCATATGGCGCTTCGCGCCATTGGGTTTGTTCTGTTCGACAAGGGCACGAGCGGTGGATTCGTCGGTGATCAGGCCGCTCAGATAGCGGCTTTCGAGCACCGCTTTGATAGCGCGTATTTTCACTTTGCCGCCGGCGACGGCGACGATCCGGCGGCCCTTCAACTGGTCCCGCGGGAGTGCCAGGATTCTTTCCGACAGCGCCGTTTCCACTGGGCGTCCCTGGTCGTCGAAGAAGTGGGCGAGCAGCTCGCCGACGCCGCCATCGCGTTTGACCTCATCGATTTCGGAATGTTCGATCATGCCGGTGGCGACCAGCGAAGCTTCCCGCTCGGCGGTCCCTATGCCGACGAACATCAGGTCGGACCGGCTTGCGAGGTCGAAGACATCGCTGATGCCGCGCTGCCCAAGCAGCACCTCACGGTCCTCCGCGGTGTTGGCGACAAAAGGCACCGGCATCACATAGGCCTGCGCGCCGGTCCGCTCGGCCAGCCGATGCATGACGTCGTGCGGGTTGGCCGCGAACTTGCGCGTCACACCGCCAAGCAGCGAGACGAAACGGATATGGGCGGCGGCGGTGCGCGTCAGATACTCGACGCTTGCGGCAAGGGTACGGCCGTGGCCGACGCCGATCAGCATGTCCTCGCCGCGATCGATCTCCCGCTTCAGAAACTGAGCGCCGGCGATGCCAAGCGCCTTCAGCGGCAGCTCGTCCTGATCGAGATCCGGAACGACCTCGCAGTAATCGAGCCCGTAAGCATTGATCAGCTGCTGCTCGAGGTCGATGCATTCGCCGACGTCGCCGTCGATGATCACCCTGACCAGGCCATCCTGGGTGGCCCGCGTGATGAGCCGATGCGCCTTGAGGCTGGTCAGGCCGAGCCGCTTGGCCACCTGGGCCTGCGTCAGACCCCCGGCATAGTGAAGCCAGGCCGCGCGGGTGGCGAGGCTGGACTCATGATCGCGGTTAGCGGTTCCGCCGGATTTCAAGCCATCTCCTCCCTGAGATGATATTATTATCTTTGTGTGCAAAAATTTTCACATCCCTGCATCGCTGTCAATCCCCCGCCGGGTTGGGCGCATGCACATGCGGGCAATTCACAGGTCTCGCCCTTCCCGAAACGCCGGTCTGCCGGCATTCGGCGGGCAACATCGACCTATTAGGAGGTGAGCATGTTACTCGATCATACAGTTGTGTTAATTTAACGTCAATCTATGTTACCTCACGCCTAAGCCAGCAGAATTGCATGGCCATCGGCTATCCAGATTTTCTTCTAACTAGCTGTTTTTCAGGGATAATATCTAATATCGGCAAAATCCCAATCCGCCTGTGAGTTGGGCGATTTGCGGATGCGGCGCATCCATGGGCAAACCAACCGGATTGCCTTGTGAAGAGCATCGGTGACGGACTGATCAACCCAGCCGCATCAGGTTCCGGTCCTCGAGTTCCACAATTGCGGCCTCGACTTCCCTTGCAAGGCGCCCGGCGCTCCAGCCCAGCGCCTGTCCGGCAATCGCCGCAATCGCCTGCAGGTCGCGGCCTGTCAGGGAGCCTGATATCGCCAAGGTGCTGCGGCGCATGACGATGTCGGCCAGATGTTCGACGAACTCGTTGCGGACGATGTAGTCGATTTCCGATTTGCTGTAGCTTTCTGAATCCGGCAGCCGACCCTCATCGCCCGACCCATGCGTGGCGATCTGCGTGGCTCTGGTGCCGTATCGCGACAGCAGCGCATCGAGACGCCGTTCCTCAGCGCCCGTCTTCGAGCGAGCCAGAGCCAGCCAACTTGCTCGCGCTGCGGCATTGGTCGGGAAATCCCTGCCGCCGCCGATCGGCATGGCTTGCGTCGTCACCTTGCGGCTGTGCTGCAGGCGGCCGAGCACGGTGTCGGCGACTTCCTCGGCAAAGCCGCGAAAGGTCGTCCACTTGCCGCCGACCAGCGAGATGACCGCGAAAGGTCTGTTCCGATCCGGCTCGGCGACCGGCGCGGAGTGGTCACGGCTGATCAGCCCGGGCAGCGATGCATCGGAGGCCGGCAGCGGCCTGATGCCGCTATAGGCGTAGACGATCTGGTCGCGCTCGAACGCCATTCCCGGCAGCAGAGTCCGCACGCTGTCGAGCAGGTACTCGACTTCGTCGGGCTCGCAGCGCACCGCGTCGGGATTGTCGGCCTTGATGTCGGTGGAGCCGACCAGCGCCAGGCCGAGATAATCGTAGATGAGGCAGATGCGGCCGTCATCGGCTTCGAAATAGAGCATGCGCCCGGCCAGGCTTTTGTCCAGTTCGTCATGCTTGAGCAGGACGTGCGAGCCCTTGGTGCCGCCGATCATCTTCGACGGCGCGCCAAGCAATTCGTTGACATCGTCGATCCACGGACCGGCGGCGTTGACCACCAGCTTCGGCCGCACCGAAAAGGCCGCGCCGTTTTCCGGCTGGAAGGTCAGTACCCCATCGGCGGACTTGACCAGCGCCGTATAGTTCGCGCTGGCCGAGGCCGCGTTTGCCTGCCGCCCATCGAGGATCAGTTCAAGCACGAGCCTTTCGGGGTGGCTTATCTTGGCGTCGTAGTAGGTGCCGGTGGCGACGATCGAAGGATTGAGCGCCGGCATCCCGCTGAGCGCCTGGCGCCGCCCGACCATGCGGTGGCGCGGCATGACCTGGTTTCGCGAGCCGTAGAAATCATAGATCATCAGGCCGATCTTGATCAGGATGGCGCCGCGGCTGCGCGGTGCGCTGGTCGAGCCGAACAGCGTCCGCAAGGCCGCCAACATGCCCTTGCTCCAGGAAAAGATCGGGATGACGGTCGGCAGCGGGCTGACATAGTGCGGCGCGTTCTTCAAAAGCAGATTGCGTTCAAGTGTCGACTGTGCGACCAGCCCGAACTCGCCGGTTTCGAGATATTTCAGGCCACCGTGAATGAGCCGCGACGGCGCGGCACTGGTGCCCGAGCCGAAATCCGCCTTGTCGACGATCAGACAGCTGACGCCTTGCGCGCACAGGTCGCGAAACAGCCCTGCCCCGTTAATGCCGGCGCCAAGAATGACGACGTCGACCTCGCCGGTTCCGGCCATGGCGGCCAAACGCCCGGCGGGATTTTCCGTAAATGTTGCTTCGCTTGAGCTCATGACGCTCTCGTCTTGACGATGCGCAGCTTCACGCCGGCCCGTTCGAGAGCTTGCGCCCGCGCATCGCCCAGGCCTTCGGTCGCCAGCACGACATCGAAGCTGGTCAGATCGTCGAAGACATGCAGCGCGATCCTGTCGAACTTGGCATGGTCGATCAGAAGGATACGCTTGGCCGATGCGGCCATCATCGCCTGCTTGACCCGCACGACATTGGGATCCTGGATGAAGGCCGTGGTTCCGGTGATGGCCGAAGCCGAACAGATCAGCACATTGGCGCGCAGCTGCGCCACGGCGTTCTCGCAGACGATACCGATATAGGCGTTGTAGGTGCCGTGGTACTGGCCGCCGAGACAGATGAAGTCGAGTTCGTCGACATTGATCAGCAGTGATGCCGTCGCTACGGAGTTGGTGATGACGGTCAGCGGCTTGACGTCGAGCAGCAGTGCCGCGACGGCGTTTGCCGTCGAGGAATCGTCCAGCATCACCACCTGGCCGGCTTCGACATAATCGAGTGCTGCCCGCGCCAGCGCATCCTTCTCGGCCCGGTTGACCGTCACACGGTAGCGGAAG
The DNA here is from genome assembly GCF_003998715.1 of Mesorhizobium sp. M7A.F.Ca.CA.002.15.2.1. NCBI lineage: Bacteria > Pseudomonadati > Pseudomonadota > Alphaproteobacteria > Hyphomicrobiales > Phyllobacteriaceae > Mesorhizobium > Mesorhizobium sp. M7A.F.Ca.CA.002.15.2.1. Next base: position 7,050 of record NZ_RZPI01000028.1, on the reverse strand, counting down.
GCGCTTTCGTAGAGGCCGGAAGGCTGAACCGTCACCGCACCGTGCAGCTTGCGCAGCACGCCCTGCTGCGCCAGCCGGTCGATATGCCGGTGGACGGTCATGCGCGACACGCCGAAATGCTCGACCAGATCGTCGATGCGCACCTGGCCGAGCTTGATCACATAGTCGGCGATCTCTTCGCGTCGTTCGTCGGCCTTGATCATGCGGTTCCCCCAGTGTCTGGCCGGCCCAGCTTCTCGATGTCGGGCCAATGCGGTTCGAGCGCACCGGCTATGCGGCCATAGAGGGAAAAGCGCTCGTTGAACACAGCACTCGAGGCTTGGTCAGGCTCGTATTGGCGCGCCGTCATCCCGACCTGCCTGGCGCCCTGTTGCGGCGTCGCGAAGATGCCAACCGCCGCCCCCGCGCAAAGGGCAGCGCCAAAGGCCGCGGCCTCGTCGGTCGAGGCGACGATGACCGGGGCGTTCAGCACGTCGGCAAACATCTGAACGAAGGCCGGATTGCGCGAACCGCCGCCGGTCAGGCGGATCTCGCTGATGGCAAAGCCGTCGCGCAAGGCTTCGACATGGGTGCGGTGATTGAAGGCAATGCCCTCCAGAACCGCCTTCAGCATATCGCCGCGATTGTGCCAGCCGTGCAGGCCGACAAAGCCGCCGCTGGCAACATCGCCATAAGGAGAGCCGAACAGATAGGGATGAAACAGGATGGTCGAGGGCTTCTTCAGCGCCGCGTCGATCTCTGCTGCCAGAAGCTCGTGGATCGAGTCGCCATCGATCGATGCCTTTTCCTGCTCCGAGCGGCAGAACGTGTCGAGAAACCAGTCGTAGTTCGCGGTCGAGGCCGGCGAGATCGCCATGTTGTTCCAGCGGCCTGCGTCGATGGCGTTGCGACAGAGCCAACGCGGGTCGACGCGTGGTTGCGAAGAGACGACTTCGTTGATGGAATAGGTTCCGGCGACGATGGCGAGCACGCCCTCCTCATGGCCGCCCATGCCAAGTGCGGAGGCAGTCACGTCATGCAGTCCGCACGCGACCGGTGTTCCCTTGGCAAGGCCGGTCATTTCGGCTGCCTCGGCGGTGACATGGCCGACGATCGCGGCGGAGTGCGCCATCGGCGGCAGCGCGTCGAAAACATCGTCCAATCCGAAGATTCGCAACGCTTCCGGCGCGAAGGCTTGCGTGCGGAAATCCGTGAATGAGGTGCTGGCCTCGGTACGGTCGGTGCCGATCTTGCCGGTCAGGCAAAAGCGCAGCCAGTCCTTGCAGGCCAGTATATGCCCGATACGCCCATAGCGGGCCGGTTCGTGCTCCCTGATCCAGGCGAGCAGCGCCGACGGCGCCGAGACGTGGGGCGCCTGGCCTGTTCGCGCTAGCGCCTCTTCGAAGACCCGGTCCGCCGACCATCGCTCGACAATCTTGCCGGCGCGGCTATCGAGCGACAGGATTCCAGGCCCCAGCGGCCGACGATCCTTGTCGAGCAAATAGAGACCGTCGCCATGCGCGGTTGCCGCCACCGCCCTGATGTCGTCCGCCGGGCGGCCACATAGCGCGATCGCCTCCTTGATTGCGTCGGCGGTCGCTTGCCAGAGGCCGGCCATGTCGCGCTCCACCCAGCGCGCATGGGGCATCGATTGCGGAACCCGCCGACGCGCCACCGACAACTGCGTGCCATCGGCATCGAAGATCACCGCCTTGGTGACCGTGAGACCGTTATCGATTCCGAGCAAACTGGGCATGGGCGCCGCCGTTTTCAGCAACTGGTGAAGGGCGCTGCAAGGCAATCCTGCAGGTTGGGATAAGGATGACGGACATGACGACAATCAACGAGCAACGGTGATACCAAAGCGCCGCATCCGATGCGGTAAACAGACCATAGTAGCCTGTTAAATTAACGTCAACATGTGATATATTTTGTAGAAATGTCTAACGTAAGCTGAGACATGCATCCGATGCGGGACGAAGCTCCGACCAGTGCCCAACTGGCTGGATGGCCCTCAACCCTGCACGGCGGGCCAGGGGGACGGTGCGACTGACGCTCGAACGCGTTTGACTGGCTTAGCGAATTCCGTGCGCAGCGGCCGGACAGCCGGCACCGTTCAAAGAAAACGCGACGACTCAAGAAGTTCAGCCACGCCGTCCAGTTCCTTGTGCAGGCGATGCCAGCGACGGTCGAGGTAGACCAGCGAATGCGCCTCAGGGGGGATCTCGTCCGGCTGCACCTCGCCGTCAAGGAGTTCGGCCGCCACCAGTGTCGCGCCCTCGATCGGCAGGACGCCGAGCCGGCGGGCGCGGAACCAGGTCGAGACGCCGGTATAGCGCGGTTCGCCCGTGGGCAGCCGAGCCCAGGCGCCTCCCGGCGGGAAGCGTTCCGCGCCGCTCGACGCGCAGAGCTGCGCCAGGTCGATATCGGTGTAGCGCAGCAGGTGGATCACCATGGTCTGCGCCCGCAGCAAGGGTTCGGACGAGGTCGATTTCATCGACAGCGAGAAGGCGACGACCGGTGGCGCAGCACTTACAGAGATCAGCGAGGACACGGTCATCGCCACCGGTCTGTCGCCGGGATCGGCCGTGATCACGGCAACACCGGCCGGATGGTGGCGAAAGGCTTCGCGGAAGGCGTTGGTCATCGGATGCGGGAAGCTCATCGACGTCTCTCTTCTGCAGCATGAAATGGGGCCGGATGGGTCCGCCGTCCGGCCCTTGCGACTACTTCTTCTCGATCAGATCGTAGAACTGCCAGGTGCGATCGCTCCACACCCCGCCGATGTCGCGGCCGGCCGAGGTGACGATCGATGGCGCGATCGTGAAATGGTTGGCCGCCACCATCATCTCGCGGAAGGTGCGCTGGATCACACCGGCGCGCAGCGACGCACCGCCGCCCGCGCGGTAGGCGAAGTTGCAGATGTCGACGCCAACCTCGTGAATCTCGGATTTGGCCAGATGGACAAGGCTGATCTGACGCGTCGACATGCTGTTGCCGGCTTCGACCGTCATCTCGATGTCGCGCCAGACTTCGAAGATGAAGGCGCGGGCAGCGCGATAGCGGGCTTCGGCGCGGCCATAGTCGTGCCAGAATTTCTCGCTCTCGCCGATCAACCCGGCGCGGCCTGACTTGCTGCGGGCGAACTTGGCGATCTCGTCCAGCATCCGCCGCCCGGTGCCGAGTGCCCAGCCGGTATGACCGATGGCGGCGAGGCCGACGACACCGAGACTGAAGAACTCCTTCTGGCGCAGCGGCGGTGCGGTCAGGATCGGGAAGACGAGATCGTCGGCGATGAAGACGTCCTCGGCCGCATAGTCGATGCTGCCGGTGCCTCCGAGGCCCAGAACGTCCCAATTGCCGAGCTGCTTGTGCTGGGAGATCGGCGCATGGGCGCACATGATGATCACATTGCCCCTATCGTCCTTGGCGGGCTTGCCGGTGCCGTCGTCGACGAAGGCGGCACTGTGGCTATAGGTGGCGTGGCTGAAGCCGCTGCCATAGCTCCACTTGCCGTTCAGCCGGTAGCCACCGTCGACCTTCTTCAGCATGCCGAGCGGCGCCCCCTGTCCCGAGAAACGGTTGTCGGAGCCCGGCGCGAACAGCCGCTCGACCGCGCTGTCCGGCAGAAAGGCAGCCGACATCGCGCCGATGCAGCAATGCACCATGGAAACCCAGCCGGCCGCCCCGGAATGCCAGGTGATCGCCGCCAGCAGTTCGAGACCCTCGGTGGGTCGCAACTGCGCACCGCCGAGGCTCTCCGCGGCAAAGATATGCGACATGCGCAGCGGCTTCAGCAGCTCGAACGTGGCCGCAGTCAGTTCGCCATTCTCCTCATCGGCGGTGGCGTTGGCTTCCAGGGCCGGTCCGATCTCCGCGATCTTCCTGAGCAAGTCGCGATAGTCGGTGGTCGTCCCCCACGAGCTGTGCTTGATGGGTTTGTTCATCGTGTTCTCCTCCTCCTTTTCAAATGCGATCAGCCGGCGAAGAAATCGCCGATCTTCCTGAGCGTTTCGGGTTTCTCCTGCATGACGAAATGGCCGGCGTCCTCGACGAGGATCAGGCGTGCGTCGGGCAGCGCCTCGACGAAGAGCGGAGCCTGTCCCGCCGGCAGCATACGGTCCCTGGTGCCCCAGACGACCAGTGTCGGATTGGCGATGCGCGCCAGAAAGCGCCGCAGGTTCGGATGACCCATGCCGAACGGCGCCAGCAGCCGGCCGAGCGTCTCGCCTTCGCGGGCGCGATCGGCGCCGAAGGCCTCGGCAAAGGCGGCGTCGGAACCATCCGGGAAGTAGCGCAGCGCCACCGAGACGTCTTGCGCCAGATAGGCCGGCAACTCCTGCGGCGCGACCGCGCCGAGATCAGTGGCCGGATATGCGGGGTCGTTGAGCCCTGCCGGCGCGATCAGCACCACCTTGTCGAAACGCTCGCGCGCAAGGCCAGCGAGTTCGGTCGCCATCCAGCCGCCCATGGAAAAGCCGATGAGATGAGGCTTCTCCGGCAGACGGAGAACATCGAGCAGATTCAGATAGTGTAAAACCATGTCGGACATCGTAGCGACATGCGGCGCCGGGCCAGAAAAGCCGAAGCCCGGATGGCTCGGGCAGAGCACGCGGAAACGGTCCGCGAGGCCCTCGGCAAAGTCGAAGCCTTCAAGCGTCGAGGCGCCGTGCAGGAACAGCACGGGCTTGCCTCTACCGATGGCCATCACCACCGTTTTCGTGCCATCGATATCGTATTCGAGCGTTTCGAATTGAACGGCCATTTTTCACTCTCCTCAAACAAGGTCCGGCTGGATCAGCACTTTGCATTGCGTGGTGCGGCGGCGAAGGCTCTCGAATATCTGCGGAACCGGCGAGAGGTCGATCCGGTCGGTGACCAGAGTTTGCGGTGCGAAAGGTCCGCCTCGAAGCGCATCGAGGGCGACGCCGAATTCGTTGCGCTGATGGAAGAAGACCGAAAACAGCAGGTTCACTTCCTTCGTCAGCGCAACGAACGGGTCCCACTGGTCTCCACCAATGCAGAGGCCGACCCCGACCACCGTGCCCTGCAGCCGGACCGCCTCGACCGCCGCGCCGATGAGGCCACGCTTGCCAACGCATTCGAAGACGATGTCGGGCGCTCCGCCGCAGAGATCGGTGAGGTTCTCGCTCAGCTTTTCGCCGGAAAGCGCGAAGCCGGTCGCGCCGAGAGCAAGCGCACGCTCGCGCTGATGGCCGTGGATGTCGGCCACCACGACACGCGATGCCCCCATGCGCCGCGCCCAGAAGGCGACGAGCAGTCCGATCGGCCCGGCACCCAGTATGGCGACCCGATCCCCCGGCTTCATGCCCGAACGGACGATGCAATGCAGGGCGACCGACAGTGGCTCGGCCAACGCACCATCCTCGAGTGCTACATCGTCGGACAGGATGTGACATTGGCGTGCGGCCACGGTCGCGTATTGCGCATAGCCGCCGCCGATCAGCTCCATCTCGTGACAGCGCGCCGGATCGCCGCGCTCGCAGGCCTCGCAGTGTCCGCAACCGCGCATCGGCACGACAGCGACCCGGTCACCGATCCGAAGGCCCTTTGCCTCCGATCCGACCGCGACGATGTCACCGGAGAATTCATGGCCGAGCACAAAGCCTGCCTCGATGCCGAAAGGCACCGGATCCTCGGTGATGTGCAGATCGCTGCCGCAGATGCCGCAAGCGGCGACACGCAAGACGACCTCGTCCGGGGCTGGCGTCGGGTCCGGCACCGTGCCGATCCGCAGTGGGACGCCGACCTTATCGAAGATGGCGGCTTTCATGAAATCCTCCTCGTCAGCGGTTCGGGGTCGACGAGCTTGCGTCGGATCGGGAACCATGGTGCATCCCACCGCTTCGAGATCAGGCCCCAGATGCCCGTCCGGGCGTAGAGCGCCACCAGAAGCGTCATCAGGCCGAGGACGACGAAATAGGTTGCGCCATATTCGCCGAACCAGCGGTCCGCGATGAAGAAGATCAGCGATCCGATCAGAACGCCCTCGATGGACCCGATCCCGCCGACCATGACGATGAAGATCGCGACGTTCGCCCACATCGGATCAAAGGCCGAACCCGGGGTGATGCGCAGCTGCGCCATGAAATAGATCGCGCCCGCGAGGCCGCAGCCGACCGCTGACGCGACATAGATCAGGAAGCGTAGCTTCAAGAAAGGAAAGCCAGGGCTGGAAGCCGAAACCGGAGGGGAGCGGAGGGCGATCAGCGCAAGGCAGAAGCGCGAGCGAAGCAGCCAATAGCTGCCGCCCAGCGTGACGAGCAGCATCCCCGCGCAGAGCAGCGACATAGCGACATTCCGCTCGAAGGCCGAATAGTCCTTCATCACGCGAAGCGACATGCCCGCGCCGGAATTGACGAGCGGCAGGTTCGAGGCGGTCAGCCGGAAGACCTCGGCCACCACCCATGTGCCGATCGAAAAATAGGGGCCATCCAGGCGATGCAGCAGCAGGTAGATCGGCACGGCCAGCGCGGCCGGCACCAGGAGCGACAGGAAGACCGCCACAAACGGATTGATGCCGTAGGTCTGCGCCAGCACGAAAAGCGCATAGCCGGCGGCGCCCATGAAGGCGTGCTGGCCTACGGAGACGAGGCCGGCATAGCCGGCGAGCAGGTTCCACATCTGCGCGACGGCGATATAGCAGCACAGCACCAGAACCGACCGGATCGTGCCGGTCGAAGCCCACCACGGCATGACAGCGACAGCGATCATGGCCAGCACCGCCAGCGTCATCGCGATGCGACCGGACCGGGTCTGGCGCTGGACCACGACCTCGGGCACCTCGGTTGTTGCCACATAGGGAATCGCACTCATGACAATGCCTTTCCGAACAGGCCCTGTGGGCGGGTCGCCAGCACGACCAGGAAGACGATATGTCCGGCAAGCACGCCGAAGCCCGGATCGATGCGGAAGCCGATGGCCTGCGAGATGCCGAGCACCATCGAGCCGACGAAGGCGCCCCATACCGTCCCCATGCCGCCGATGATCACCGCTTCGAACGCGTAGATCAGCTGGGCAGGTCCGTCGGCCGGAGCAACAGTCGACCGC
>NZ_RZPI01000289.1:0-6591 GCF_003998715.1 Mesorhizobium sp. M7A.F.Ca.CA.002.15.2.1 | reverse complement strand
GGCTTCAACGCCCCATACCCAGCGCCGCCAAAACGCGCTATAGACGCCGCCGAAACGGCAAGGCCGACTGGATATATGGCAAGAATCTCCCTGAAGCTCGACGAATTGATCGACGGCGAAGCCTTGCGCCGCGAGATGACCGCGCTGACCGCGGGCACGGCGGGCGACGGCTCAGGGCAGGCTGCGCGCAATGGTGTGCTCCAGCTGCTCAAGGGACGACTGGCGGACGGGCGCGCCATTGCCGAACGCATGCTGAGGGACGATGGCGGCGGCAGCGCCTGCGCGGCGCGGCTGTCGCATCTCATGGACGAGATCATCCGGGCGCTTTACGATTTCGCCGTCACCCATGTCTACCGGGTCAAGAACCCGTCCTCCGCGGAGCGCATGGCCGTCGTCGCTGTCGGCGGCTACGGCCGTGGAACGCTGGCGCCGGGGTCCGACATCGACCTGTTGTTCCTGCTGCCTTACAAGCAGACGCCGTGGGGCGAACAGACAGTCGAATACATGCTCTATATGCTGTGGGACCTGGGGCTGAAGGTCGGCCACGCCACACGCAATATCGACGAATGCCTGCGCCTGTCGCGCACCGACGTCACCATCCGCACCTCGATCCTCGAAGCACGTTTCCTGTGGGGCGAGGAAAAGCTCTATGATGAACTGATGCTGCGCTTCGACCATGAGGTGGTGCGCACGACCGGCCCCGAATATGTCCAGGCCAAGCTTGCCGAACGCGATGACCGCCATGCCAAGGCCGGCGAAAGCCGCTATCTGGTCGAGCCCAACGTCAAGGACGGCAAGGGTGGCCTGCGCGATCTGCAGACGCTGTTCTGGATCGGCAAATATTTCTACCGGGTGCGCACCGGCGAGGAATTGGTCGATAAAGGCGTCTTCACCGAGGGTGAGTACCGCGAGTTCCAGAAAGCCGAGGATTTCCTGTGGGCGGTACGCTGTCACATGCATTTCCTCACCGGCAAGGCCGAGGAGCGGCTGCATTTCGACATCCAGCGCGAGATCGCCGAACGGCTCGGCTACACCACGCACCCCGGCCTGTCGGCGGTCGAGCGCTTCATGAAGCACTACTTCCTCGTTGCCAAGGACGTCGGCGACCTGACCCGCATCTTCTGTGCCGCGCTCGAGGAGGAGCAGGCCAAGCACGTGCCGGGCTTCAACCGCATCTTCCTGACTTTCTCGCGGCGCAAGCGCAAGCTGGCCGGCACGTCGGACTTCATTGTCGACAACCACCGCATCAACATCGCCGACGACCAGGTGTTCGAGCGCGATCCGGTCAATCTGCTCAGGCTGTTCTGGTTCGCCGACAAGCACGGTCTGGAATTCCACCCCGATGCGCTGAAGCTGCTGACCCGTTCGCTCGGCCTGGTCAACAAGTCGCTGCGGCGCGACGAGGAGGCCAACCGGCTGTTCCTCGACATATTGACCTCGGATCGCAATGCCGAACTCAATCTGCGCCGCATGAACGAGGCCGGGCTGCTCGGCAGGCTGATCCCGGATTTCGGCAAGATCGTCGCCATGATGCAGTTCTCGATGTACCACCACTACACGGTGGACGAGCACCTCATCCGCTGCATCGGCGTGCTGGCCGAGATCGAACGCGGCGACGGCGAAAAGGTCCATCCCCTGTCGCACACGCTGATGCCGGGGCTGAAGAAGAGCCGCGAGGCGCTCTATGTCGCCGTACTGCTGCACGACATCGCCAAGGGCAGGCCGGAGGACCATTCCGAGGCGGGGGCCAGGATCGCACGCCGCATCTGTCCGCATATGGGGCTGTCGCCTGCCGATACCGAGACCGTTGCCTGGCTGGTCGAGAACCATCTCGTGATGTCGATGACAGCCCAGACCCGCGACCTCAACGACCGCAAGACCATCGAGGATTTCGCCGCGATCGTGCAGTCGGTCGAGCGGCTGAAGCTGCTTTTGATCCTCACCGTCTGCGACATCAGGGGCGTCGGACCGGGTGTCTGGAACGGCTGGAAGGGCCAGTTGCTGCGCACGCTCTACTACGAGACCGAATTGCTGTTGACCGGCGGGTTTTCGGAAGTGTCGCGCGCGCAACGCACGGCGGCGGCGCGCGAGCGTCTGGCCGAGGCGCTTGCCGACTGGCCGGACAAGGCCCGCAAGCGCTATGTCGGCCAGCACTACGAGAATTACCTTTTGACCGTCGATCTCGCAGACCAGCTGCGCCATGCCGAATTCATTCGTGAGGCTGACGCGTCAGGCAACAAGCTTGCCACCATGGTCAAGACCCACCAGTTCGAGGCGGTGACCGAAATCACCGTGCTGGCGCAGGACCACCCCCGCCTGCTCTCGGTCATCGCCGGGGCGTGCGCCGGGGCCGGCGGCAACATTGTCGACGCGCAGATCTTCACGACGTCGGACGGCCGTGCGCTCGACACGATCCTGATCAGCAGAGAATTCGACCGCGACGAGGACGAGCGCCGGCGTGCCGAGCGTGTCGGCCGGCTGATCGAGGACGTGCTGTCGGGCAAGAGCTGGCTGCCGGAAATGATCGAGAAGCGCACCAAGCCGCGGCGCGGCTCCAAGGTGTTCAAGATCCCGCCGCGTGCCGAAATCCGCAACACGCTGTCGAATCGTTTTTCGGTCATCGAGGTCGAGGGCCTCGACCGGCCTGGGCTGCTGTCGGAGATCACCGGAACGCTTTCCGACCTGTCGCTTGACATCGCATCGGCCCACATCACCACCTTCGGCGAAAAGGTCATCGACACTTTCTATGTCACCGATCTCACTGGCCAGAAGATAGATAACCCGGCCCGCATCGCCACCATCCGCAATCGGCTGATGGCAACGCTCGAAGGCATCGTGTCCGAACGCGGCGGCAAGTCCAGGGCGGCGGCCGAGTGACAACGACCATCACTTTGTCCCAATTCCGCAGGCAGTTCCCAAAAGCATGAGCCTCGTCAAGAAATTCGCAACGGTCGCTTCCGGCACGCTGATGAGCCGCGCGCTCGGTTTCGGCCGCGAGATGCTGATGGCCGCCGCACTCGGCACCGGACCGGTCGCCGATGCCTTCAACGCCGCCTTCCAGTTTCCCAACACCTTTCGCCGGCTGTTTGCCGAGGGCGCCTTCAACGCCGCCTTCGTGCCGCTGTTCGCCAAGGAGATCGAGACCCACGGCACCGAAGGCGCCAAGCGCTTTTCCGAGGAAGTGTTCGGCGTGCTGTTCACGGCGCTGCTGGCGCTGACCATCATCATGGAATTGTCGATGCCGCTGATCGTGCGCTATCTGGTGGCGCCGGGTTTTGCCGGCACGCCGGGGAAGTTCGACACCACGGTGACGCTGGCGACGATCATGTTCCCCTATCTGATCTGCATGTCGTTGGGCGCGATGATGGCGGGCATGCTGAATTCGCTGCGCCGCTATTTCGCCGCCGCCGTGGCGCCGGTGTTCCTCAACATCATCCTGATCGGCGTGCTCGCCTATGCCTGGTACAAGGGCTCGGATGCCCTCACAGTCGGCTACGGGCTGTCCTGGGGCGTGCTTGCCGCCGGACTGGTGCAGCTGGCGATCGTCTGGGTGGCAGTGCGCCATGCCGGCATCTCGATCGGCTTTCGCCGTCCCAGAATGACGCCCGCGGTCAAGCGGCTGCTGATCCTGGCGCTGCCGGCGGCCATCACCGGCGGCATCACACAGATCAACCAGCTGATCGGCACGGCGATCGCCTCGGCGCAGAACAGCGCGGTGTCCTCGCTCGCCTATGCCGACCGCATCTACCAGTTGCCGCTCGGCGTGGTCGGTGTCGCGGTCGCCATCGTGCTGTTGCCCGAACTGTCGCGCGCGCTGAAGTCGGGCAATCTGATCGAGGCGGCCAATCTGCAAAACCGCTCGGTCGAGTTCACACTGTTCCTGACGCTGCCGGCAGCCGCCGCACTCTGGGTGATGTCGGAGCCGATCGTACGGCTGGTCTATGAGCGCGGCGCGTTCGCCGCCAACGGCTCGACGCCAACGGTGGCGGCGATCCTGGCGATCTTCGGCCTCGGCCTCCCGGCCTTCGTGCTGATCAAGGCATTCACGCCGGGCTATTTCGCCCGAGAGGACACGCGTACTCCGATGATCTTTGCCGCCATCTCGGTGGCGGTGAACGTCACCACGGCGCTGACGCTGTTTCCACGGATGGGCGCGCCCGGCATCGCGGTGGCCTCGGCCGTCGCCGGCTGGGTCAACGCGGTGATGCTGCTCGGCGTCCTGATCCGGCGCGGCCACTGGGGCCGCGACGTGCCGCTGATGAAGCGCATTCCACGTCTGGTGCTGTCGGCTATCGTGATGGGGGCAGCGCTCTATTTTGCCGAGCATTGGTTCGCCGTCAGGCTCGGGCCCGGCTCGCCGCTGGTGGTCAAGGCGACGACGCTGCTGTCGCTGGTCGCGGGTGGGGCGCTGCTGTACTTCATCACGGCGTTTGCCACCGGCGGCGCCGATTTCGGCATGATCCGTCGCAACGTCAAGCGGGGATCTGGCAAGTCGGCGCCACCGATCGCAAAGACCGACCTGGACGAGTAGCGCCCGACACGCTCGCAGCGCCGTCTTGATCGCAGCGCCGTCTTCGTCCATAAGCGCGCCGTCGCAAGACTTTCGCCGCGCGCGGTTTCCAGCCGCGTGATTGGCTCCGAAAAGTCTGCAACTTTTCGGAATCACGCTTATACGGCCCTCCACAAGCCATGAGGACAATCATGACCGCCTTCAAGCCACTCGTCTTTTCCGGTGTCCAGCCGACCGGCAATCTGCATCTCGGCAATTATCTCGGCGCCATCAAGAAATTCGTTGCCCTGCAGGACACCTCCGATTGCATCTATTGCGTCGTCGACCTGCATTCGCTGACAGCCCAACTCGTTTATGAAGACCTGGCCGACCAGACGCGGTCGATCACTGCGGCGTTCCTGGCCTCCGGCATCGATCCGAAGAAGCACATCGTCTTCAACCAGTCACGGGTCATGCAGCACGCCGAGCTTGCCTGGATCTTCAATTGCGTGGCGCGCATCGGCTGGATGAACCGCATGACGCAGTTCAAGGACAAGGCCGGCAAGGACCGCGAGAATGCCTCGCTCGGCCTGCTCGCCTATCCCTCGCTGATGGCTGCCGACATCCTGCTCTACCGTGCCACCCACGTCCCTGTCGGTGAGGACCAGAAACAACATCTGGAGCTCACCCGCGACATCGCGCAGAAATTCAACAACGACTTCTCCGACCGTATCGCAGCGCTCGGCGTCGGCGTCGAGATGCAGGTCGGCGAAGAGACCGTGAACGGCTATTTCCCGCTGACCGAGCCGGTCATCGGCGGGCCGGCGGCGCGCATCATGTCGCTGCGCGACGGCTCCAAGAAGATGTCCAAATCGGACCCGTCTGATCTGTCGCGCATCAACCTGACCGACGACGCCGATGACATCTCGAAGAAGATCCGCAAGGCCAAGACCGATCCGGAAGCGTTGCCGAGCGAGCTGGATGGCCTGGCCGGCCGGCCCGAGGCAGAAAACCTGGTCGGCATCTATGCGGGTCTCGCCGAGATGTCGAAGGCGGATGTGCTCAAGCAATTCGCCGGCCAGCAGTTTTCCGTGTTCAAGCCGGCCTTGGCCGATCTTGCTGTGGAAAAACTGGCGCCGATCGCCAGCGAGATGCGCCGCATTTCGGATGACCGCGCCTATGTCGACGCGGTGCTCAAGGACGGCGGCGAGCGCGCCGGCGTGCTGGCCGAAGCGACGATGAAGACGGTGCGCGACATTATCGGCCTGCTGCAGGGCTGATCGCGACATCGGGTGCACTGGCACAAGGCCGGCGGCTTGCCGCCGGTCCGCCGCAGTGGCAGATCGCGCCGCAAGACACCGAGTAGATAGACATGGTCTCCAAACGCCTCAGCCGCGAAGCCGGCCATCGCAGGAAATTCCTGACGATCATCGACGACACGCCGGAATGCGAGCGTGCCGTCGCCTATGCCTCGAAACGGGCGCAGAGCACCAGCGGCACGCTGGTGCTGCTCTATGTCATCGTGCCGGACGATTTCCAGCATTGGCTGGGTGTCGAGAAGATCATGCGCGAGGAAGCTAACGCCACGGCGCGCGCCGCACTCGACAGCTATGCCAACAAGGTGCGCCAGAAGCTCGGCATCGAGCCCGAGATGGTGGTCCGCGAAGGCAAGCCGACGGAAGAGATTCACAAATTGATCGAGGAAGACCAGGACATCGCCATCCTGGTGCTGGCCGCCGGTGCGGGCAAGGAAGGCCCGGGACCGCTGGTCGGCGCCGTGGCCGGCAAGGGTGCCGCCTTCCCGATCCCGGTGACTGTCGTGCCGCAGAACCTTTCGGACGAGGAAATAGACAGCCTGGCCTGAGGTGTGCTGATTTTCAGGTGATGCCGGCCTGACCTGAATCTCAACACACCTTCGGGCGCGTCCCAGGGGCGCGCAAAAAACATTCCGCCAGCCAGCCATTCCGGCGATGCGTTTCGCTTGAATGTCCAGCCAATTGAGCCTATTTAGAATTGTTCCAAACTAGATGCCCAACCGGGCACGGAGACGGCCATGTTCATCCAGACCGAATCGACGCCAAACCCGGCGGCGCTGTCGGCAT
>NZ_RZPI01000288.1:0-6595 GCF_003998715.1 Mesorhizobium sp. M7A.F.Ca.CA.002.15.2.1 | reverse complement strand
GATACCAGCAGCCCGAGCGGACTTGCGATCCCCGGCTTCGGCGGCACGCTGCCCGACGCCGTGCTCGTCCGTTCGATCGCCGCCGGATCGTTCGAAGCGGTTACCCGGCGCCTCGGGGTGCTGCACGCGTTAAGCAGACTGTCGGTTCCCGTATGGAATTCCGCGCAGGCGATCGAGCGCTGCGTCGACAAGTCGATGACGACATTCCTCCTGAAAAATGCCGGCCTGCCTACGCCACGCACCTTTGCCGTAGAAGGACTTGCCGTCGCCGAGGAGGTCGCGGCGCAAGAGCTTCCGCGGGGACCGCTGGTGCTGAAACCATTGTTCGGGGCGCAAGGCCGCGGCATAAAGCTGATCCGCACGTTCTCGGACCTGCCGGCCGCAGAAGAGGTGAACAGCGTCTACTACCTTCAGCAATATGTGTCGCGTGCCGGTCCGCCTTTCCGGGATTTCCGCGTGTTTGTCTGCGCCGGAGAGACCGTGGCGATGATGAGCCGCATCAGCGACGACTGGATCACGAACGTCAACCGGGGTGGCGTGCCGGAACAGGTTTCCGAACATGGCAAGGCGGAACTGGCATCGCTGGCCGTCGCTGCGTCAGCCGCGGTCGGCGCGGATTTTGCCGGCGTGGACATCGTGCGGGCTGACGACGGCAATCTGTTCATACTCGAAGTGAACAGCATGCCCGCATGGTCGGGATTGCAGTCGGTGGTCGCCGTGAACATCGCCGAAGCAATCGCCGATGCCTTGCTGAAACTTCTGGCCGACCGCGCCGAGGCGGCCGCCGCACCGCGGCCCTACCGTTTTGCCGCGCCTGCGAATTCGTGAGGGCGGGCAAGGTGGTGCTTTCGCGTGAACGCCTCCGGGCCAGCTATAAGAATGCCTGCAGGATGGAGATCGAAGCCCTAAAGCCGGGCAACGTCCATCTGTTCGCCGACGGACACGGCATGTCCGCCGCCCAGTTCATGACAAGTGCGGAGGTTTCCTCCGGGCCGCTGACCGATCCTCGTCTGCCGGTCGGGCAGCGGATGCTGGAGGCGGTGCGCGCGACACGACTGGCGGTCGCAACCAATACCAATCTCGGAATCATCCTTCTGGCAGGGCCTCTGATATGCGCCGCCGAAATGGGCGGTGACAGACTGCGTGACAATCTCGATTCGCTGCTTCGGGCTTTGAGCGTGCAGGATACCAAGGCGGTATTCGAGGCGATCGTCACGGCCGCGCCAGGCGGCCTCGGAGAAGCCGCCAACGATGTGCGGCAGGAGCCGAAGGTCCATTTGCTGGACGCGATGAGGGAGGCTGCCGACCGCGACATGATCGCTCGCCAGTACAGCAACTGTTTCGGCGACGTGTTCGGGGTCGGGCTCGCCGCGCTGGATGGAGCGTTGGCACGTGAAGAAGACGGCATGTGGCCGACGGTGTTCGTCTACATGGCGTTTCTCGCCGGCTTCCCCGACAGCCATGTGATGCGCAAGCACGGCGTTCACGTCGCAAATCAGGCGCGGCAGGAAGCCGTTGCCGTTCAGGCGGCGCTCCATGCCGAGGGCGACGAACCGTCGCGCATTCGTCTGCTCATGGAGTTCGACCGCCGGCTGAAGGCCGACAACATCAACCCCGGCACCTCGGCCGACCTCACCGTGGCTACTCTTTTAGTCCACACCCTCGCCCTCACCTTGCATAATCGCGGCGTTGGTGCTTGACTTCCAAAAGCGGAAGCTGTGCTTCCGCGGCTATCTAGCCAACCGGTCCGGGCAAATCCGGACGCTGCCAACAAGGATAGCTGTCCATCGAGCGCCTGCTCGGTTGCAGCGTCCGTGGACATCATAATTGTGTCTTGGAGGAAATTGGCATGGCAAAAATATCAAAGGTTATGGTCGGTGAATCGCTGGTGGGAGACGGCAACGAAGTCGCGCATGTCGACCTGCTCATCGGCCCGCGGGGGAGCGCGGTCGAAACGGCATTTTGCAACGCGCTTACCAACAACAAGGACGGCTTTACTTCGCTTTTGGCGGTGATCGCGCCCAATCTTCAATGCAAACCCAACACCGTGATGTTCAACAAGGTCACGATCAAGGGTGCCAAACAGGCGGTCCAGATGTTCGGCCCGGCGCAGCACGCCGTGGCAAAGGCCGTGCAGGACAGCGTTGCGGACGGGACCATTCCGGCCAACGAAGCAGACGACGTGTTCATCTGCGTCGGGGTATTCATCCATTGGGACGCGGCGGACGACGCCAAGATCCAGAAATACAATTACGAGGCGACAAAGGAAGCCATCCAGCGCGCCGTTGCAGGAACCCCGACCGCCGCCGAAGCAACGGCCCAGCGCGACAAGGTCAAGCATCCGTTCGCAGCCTAGACAAGAGACAGCCCCGCACAGGAAAAACCCTCTTCTGAGACGGATGGTCTGTTGCGCCGGCTGAAAAAGGTTCTGGGCTTTTGAAACGTCAGCTCCCGAAGGGCGCACGCCCTTCGGGAGCTGACGAGCAACGACGATCAGGCGCCGAGTGACGCGAGGTGGCCGGGCGTGAGCGTAGCGTTGTGCAATGAGGTTGCGACCAGTGCCGCGGCGACGCCCATGGCGGACAAGGCCCTGATGTCGTTCTCGTCGCGGACACCGCCGGCCGCAATGACAGCGCGATTTCCGGCCTTGGCCTTGACCTCCTGCAACCGCCCGAAGTCGGGACCGGCGGCCGCACCGACCTTGGCCAGCGTCATGACAATCACCTTTTGCGGCCAAAGCTCGGGCTCATCGAGAAGAGAACGCGGCCCGCAAAAACTATCGCCGACGAAATCAAGGGACAGGATGAGATCGGGATGATCGCGAAAACGCCGCAGCAACATGTCGTCTCGCTGCGATTCAGAGCCCAGAACAGGAGACAGCGAGCGTTCGGCAAGCGCCGCCAAAAGTGTCTTTTCGTCGGCCACGCCGGCATCGACCCAAAGTTCCGGCGGCTCCGCCATCGTCCTCAGCCGGGCGAGTGCGTCGCTGTTTGGCGCTCCGCCTTCGATAGCGTCCAGATCTGCGATGTAGAAGGTGGAAAAAGGATAAAGCCCACGCAGTCCTTCAGCGACCGCGACCACATCAGGGCTTCGGCTGAGCGGCGTAACGATCGGCCTGTAGCGATCGCGTTTTCCCTGCTGGGCGCGAACCACCACGCCGTCTTTCAGGTCGAGAACCGGAATGATACGCAACGCTTTTTCACCGACCAATTGCCCCCGTCATGAAAGCTTGAAGCGTGGAAAAAAGAAAGGGCATCATTGCCGGTTTCGACATTGGCGGCGCGCATCTGAAGGTGACCCGCGCACAAGACGGTCGCATCGTCGAGGCGGTAACGATCGCAACGCCGCTCTGGCAAGGGTTGGACAAGCTGGCTTCAGCCCTCGACGAAACGGCTCCGATCTACGCGGGTGCGGATCTCAACGCATTCACCATGACGGGCGAACTGTCGGACATCTTTCCGTCCCGCGATGCCGGCGTGGCGGCTCTGCTGGGTCAGATTTCCACCCATTTCCCCGCAGACAAAAAGCTGGTCTATGCCGGACCATCCGGTTTCGTCGGAGTCGAGCGGGCAGCGCAGCTGACCGCCGATGTGGCTTCCGCCAATTGGCACGCGACAGCCTTGTTGGTGGCAAAACTCGCCGGCGATGCCCTGTTCGTCGACATGGGCTCCACCACCACCGATATTATCGCCATCAAGAACGGCGCCGTGGCCAATGACGGCTACACCGATGCCGGACGGCTTCTAACCGGCGAATTGGTCTATACCGGCTTTACCAGGACATTCCTGTTCGGCGTAGCCTCGTCGGCTCCCGTCCATGGCAGGCTAACGCCGCTGATGAACGAATATTTCGCCTCGATCGCCGACGCTCACCGCATCCTGGGCGTGCTCGACGAGGACGACGACAGGCACCCTCCCGCCGACGGCAAGGAAAAGACTGTGGACGGCTCGATCGCGCGGCTGGCGCGCATGGTGGGGCGCGACGCCACCGACCTCACCCCGCCGGAATGGGGTGAAGTCGCGCGCTGGTTCAGCGAGCAGCAACTGCGCAAAGTGCACGATGCAGCGGCGCTGGTTGCCGGAACCCTGTCTCGGGATGTCCCGATCGTCGGCGCCGGAAGCGGTCGCTGGCAGATCAGGCGGCTGGCCGAACGCATGGAACGCAGTTACGTCGATTTCGCCGACATCATCCCCGCCGATGACACTGTTCGCGGGCAAGCGAGCAGCGCGGCACCTGCGTCCGCAGTGGCGCTTTTGGCGGGATATCCTTCGTAAGCAGGTTGCGGCGCTCGCGCCTATGCTCGCGAGTCCTCGCTATCCGAACCTTTGGCGGTCAAGTGATCGCTGACACGCTGCATCAGCCAGCCCCAGGCTTCCTTTTCACCGTCGCCTGCCGTCTTTTCGATGGCGATCGAAAGGTAGGCGATTTCCGCCTCGATCTTGTTGCGCGGCAGCATGCCGAGCCGGCTGACCAGGATGGCCAGCTCAAGCACCGCCGCCTTGGCTCGGTTGAGGCCGGTGAACGGCGCGAGCGTTTCCTCCCGCACCACGCGGCAGAAATGGCGGGGGCGCACACCATTGTCATCGACCGCCCGGACTTCGAGGCCCGAATACGCCAGCGCCGCCTCGAGCCTCGGCACCGGGAACCCGTCAACCGGAACGGTTGGCCAATGCTTGCGGCCTGTCAGGCAGCCGGCAAAGACACGCGCGTCGTCAGTATAATTGGCGATGGCGAACGGCACTTCGGCGAGATTGTCGAGCGTGACCGACGGCCGGAACGGCGCGATAACCCAACCGTCATTCTCGGCAATGATGCCAATCGGCGCGATGTGGACGTTGCCTGCCTTATTGACCGTCGTGATGATCGATTCGCGAATGTAGGGCATGGTCCTAGCGCTCTTTCCTTGCGCGGAGCGTCTTGCCCGGCTCGGCAAGACGGGTACGGTCGGTTTCGGGTGCCGGCGCGGCAACGCCCCATGCGAGCGGCTCGTCCTGCACATAACGCTTGCCGAGCCGCCACGCGATCTCCGCCTTCATCAGTTCCGCGCCGAGGTAAAAAGCGTGTGCGCCGTCGGCGTTGACGTCCAGCCAGGCAAAAAGTTCGAACGCATCCGTGGCAACCGCATGCCCTTTGCTATTGAAAACATGGATGCCGTCCTCCGCTACCGCGATCCGGAAGTTGGCATCGCGCACCTGGGCCGCCAATGCCTCGATATCGTCGGTTGAGGCTGTGAAAGGCTTGCGATCGTGGACCTGCAACAGGCCTGGGTGATAGCCGCGCGGCAACGCGCCGTCCGTGCAAGCAGCCAACATGACGCGGCGGGCGATATCGTGCTCCTCGATCGTCCGCACCGTGTGTGGGCTGACATGCACCGTCAGCACGTTCCGGATCCGGAGTTCCGAGCAGAGCCCCGCTAGCACGGCTGTAACGCCGGAACTGTCGGCGTCGGTCAATTCGGTGAGATTGCCGGTGCCCATCAGCAATTCGATGTCCGGCCAACGGCGCCGCGCCTCGATGAAGCGCCCGAGTGAAACGGCGAAGCCGAAATGGATCGGGTCGAGCACGGGATCGGCAATGAAGGCGACGCCGGCCTTTTGTGCCGCGGTAATCGCCCGGCCGAGCGAATCCAGATCGCCGGGGATGGAGGGTATCAACACTGCCGTAGCCCGATGGTCGAAGATCAACGGCAGCGTGTTCTCATCGAGGCTGAGAAGATAGTCCGCGCCGGCGTGCGCACCGATCGACAGTTCGTCTGCGCTGGCCGAATCGACGCTGACCACAAACCCCTGTGCCTTGAGTGCCCGCACTGCCTCAGCCAGCAACGGAAACGGCGTCTCCGGCAGGCAGCCCAGATCGATGACATCCGCGCCGGCCGCAGCCAGCATCGAGGCCCTCGCCATCAGGGCCTCGACCGACAGCATCGGCGCATCGACGATCTCGGCGAAGATGCGCATATCGTGACGCGTCAGATCCGGCGGTTTGCCCGCCCGGCCAAGGAAGGCCGGAAGGTCGGCGATCTCGTCGGGGCCGCGCACAAAGGGCACGCCGAAATGCTCCGACAGGTGTTCGATGTTTCCCCGATAGCGTCCGGGCAGGATGACGCGGTCGACGTCTCCTGTCAGAGTGAGCCGACGCTTCACGATGTCCTCGCTCATCAGCGCGGCGACCTTGACGCCGACGTCGACGATTTCCCACACGAATTCGGTTCTGCCCAGCCCGGTCAGCAGCCGTTCCAGCCGCGCCTTGGCCAGATGGCCGGTAAGAAAAACCAGCCGCTCAGCCATCGCTTGCGAGTTCGGCCTGGCGCCGTGTGAGCGAGGCTTCGAGATCAGCGAGCGACTCGACCACCAGGGTCCGCTCGAAACTCTTCAACTGTTTGGTATTTTCCAGGTCGATCCTGCGCGGATAGACCTTGACCAGTCCGTGCGGTGCCTGGGTTTCGAGTTCCGGCGCAGTGTCGCAAGCAAAGACGATGGCTGGCACACGGCACTTTCCCGCTTGGGCAAAGACATTGGTGGCGAGCGTGTCGGAAATGCCATGCACGCATTTGGCGACCGTGTTGGACGTGGCCGGCGCCACCACGACCGTGTGATAG
>NZ_RZPI01000287.1:0-6615 GCF_003998715.1 Mesorhizobium sp. M7A.F.Ca.CA.002.15.2.1 | reverse complement strand
GGGATGATAGAAGCACAGGCATTTGATGCAATGGTCGACCGGCCACTCGGTGAGCTGCGAGCCGATGTCCTGCGAGAATTCGAAGCGCAGCGGCCGCGAACCCGGCAGCTCCACCGGCCGCCCGAGCCAGGCGAAGGAATGCCTGGCGAATTCGAACATCGCCTTGCGGCCGTGTTTCTCGTCGATCAGCATGCCGTAGCCGTCGCGGCCGGCGG
The DNA here is from genome assembly GCF_003998715.1 of Mesorhizobium sp. M7A.F.Ca.CA.002.15.2.1. Classification (NCBI taxonomy): domain Bacteria; kingdom Pseudomonadati; phylum Pseudomonadota; class Alphaproteobacteria; order Hyphomicrobiales; family Phyllobacteriaceae; genus Mesorhizobium; species Mesorhizobium sp. M7A.F.Ca.CA.002.15.2.1. The sequence continues at coordinate 6,400 of NZ_RZPI01000287.1, read as the reverse complement.
CAACCTTCGCCGCCGCCTTGACCGCCAGCACCTTGAAATCCTGGATGCGTGCGGGATCGGCACCGGCCTTCGCCGCCACATCCTCGAGCTGCACGCGGTGGTCGCAGGCGAGCGCCATCATCGAGGGAATGTCGCGCCGGCGCGTCGTTGCCCAATGGATGTGGTTGATCGCCTCGTCCTTGCGCAACGCTAGATGCCTGCTGCCGTTCTTGAGGAAGAACCGCAGCTCCTCGAAGGTCGGATATTCCGGCGCGCAGAGCAGCCGCGACACGGCGAAGGCGCCGCAGGCATTGGCCCAGGTCGCCGCCGTCGCATGGTCTTCGCCGCCCAGCCAGCCGCGCAGAAAGCCCGACATGAAGGCGTCGCCGGCGCCGAGCACATTGTAGATCTCAATCGGAAACCCCTTGCCGACGACGCCGTCCTCGAGATCGTCGCTGATCGGTCCGTCATAGACGATGCAGCCCATCGCGCCGCGCTTCAGGACGATGGTGGCGGACGACAGCGAGCGGATCGTCTTCAAGGCGCTCAGGCAATCATCGGCGCCCGACGCGATCATGATCTCTTCCTCGGTGCCGACGATGAGGTCGCAGTCGGGCAGCACCGTCTTCAGCTGCGCCGAGACCCGGTCCGATTTTACATAGCGCTCGAACCCTTCGGCATGGCCGGCGAGACCCCACAGGTTCGGCCGGTAGTCGATGTCGAACACCACCTTGCCGCCCTTGGCCTTCATGATGCGGATCGCCTTGCGCTGCGCGGCATCGCTGTTAGGCCTGGAAAAATGCGTGCCGGTGACGACGATCGAGCGCGCCGAGGCGATGAAGGCCTCATCGATGTCTTCCGGCGCCAGCGCCATGTCGGCGCAGTCCGAGCGATAGAAGATCATCGGCGAGACGCCTTCGTCCTCGACCGACAGCAGCACCAGTGCGGTTAGCCGCTCCTTGTCGGTCTTGAGCCCGTCGACATTGACGCCTTCACGCGTCAGCTGCTCGCGGATGAAGCGGCCCATCTGCTCGTCGCCGACGCGGGTGAGCAGCGCCGAGCGCAGGCCGAGCCTGGCGGTGCCGACCGAGATGTTGGCCGGGCAGCCGCCGACCGACTTGGCGAAGGAGGTGATGTCCTCCAGCCGCGAGCCGATCTGCTGGCCGTAAAGGTCGACGGAAGCGCGACCGATGGTGATGACGTCGAGCGGCGCGTATTCAGCGTCCACGGCTTCGCTCATTGGAACCTCCCGTCGGCCTTGTTGTGTTGGGGTACACGCGCGAGCGGCAGCGTGGCGCCGGGAATATGAAATAATAATTCCAATCCATAGTCAATATGGAATGAGCATTCCTTCGGTGAAAAGTACCTTTTCGGCGGTGGATCAGGCCTTGCGCTTCCTGCCCGTGTCGCGCCGCTTCTCGCCGACGCCGACGGTCAGTGCCATGGCCAGCGCCATTGTCGCCGACAGTGAGCGGAAGCCGGCGAAATCGGCCTCGGCAACCTCGAACCAGACCTTGGCGAACTGGGCGAGCGGCGAAAACGAGCTGTCGGTGATGGCGACGATCGGCACGCCCTGTTCCGAAATGCTGCGCGCCTCCTCGATCGTGGCGGGCGCGTAGGGCGAGAAGGAGATGGCGATGACGGCATCCGCCGGCGTGGCGAAGCCGATCATCTCGGCATTCAGCCCGGCCGCCGATTCGATCAGCTGGTTGCGGATCTTCAGCTTGCCCAGTGCATAGGCGATGTAGGACGCCACCGGATAGGAGCGCCGCTTGGCCAGCACATAGATGGTTTCCGCCTTTGCCAGCAGGGAAATAGCGTCTTCCAGATGCGCTTCGTCCAGCGTGCGCGAGATGTCGTTGAGCGAGGTTGAGGCGGCGGCGACGAAGCCGTCGAAGATCGCCCGGTGGCCGGCGCCTCCCTCAGCCTTGACGCGCAGCGCCTGCAGCCTTTCGTCATAGGATGAGTTGCGCTCGCGCAGCCGCTCGCGAAACACCTGCTGCAGGCTGGTGAAACCATCGAAGCCAAGCTGCTGGGCAAATCGGATCAGGGTCGAAGGCTGCACGCCCGCCGAAGCGGCGATGCTGGCGGCGGTGCCGAAGGCGATATCGTCGGGATTGTCGAGCGCATGGGCAGCGATCTGGGCGATGCGTTTCGGCAGGCTTTCGCGTCGCTCCAGGATGGTGGTGCGCAGCGTCTCGAAATCGCGAGGTACCCGTTCGTCCATCGTCGCTCTGTCCAGGCTCATGCGTGAAGCGTCCTCTGTGCCTCATCATAGCGAGCCTGCGCAAGAACACCATAAAAAATGAGGCAGACATTCCATTTCAGGAGAAAATGGACTAATTCATCCACGCAGCGCTTCAAGCAGTGGAGAAACGGAAAATGGTCGGCGTCGGTCTCATCGGTACGGGTTTCATGGGCAAGTGTCACGCCATCGCATGGAGTGCCGTCAGCGCTGTCTTTCCCGACGTGGCCAAGCCACGGCTGGTCCATCTCGGCGAGGTCAATGAAGAGCTTGCCCGGCGCAAGGCGGGCGAGTTCGGTTTCGCCAAGGCGTCGGGCGACTGGCGCGCCGTCGTCAACGATCCCGAAGTCGACATCGTCTCGCTGACCACGCCCAACCAGTTCCACCCGGAAATGGCCGTCGCCATCCTCGAAGCAGGCAAGCATCTGTGGTGCGAAAAGCCGATGGCGCCGAGCTTTGCCGAGGCCGAGGCGATGGCGGCCGCGGCGAAAAAGTCCGGCAAGGTCGCGGCCCTCGGCTACAACTACATCCAGAGCCCGGCCATCCGCCATATCGGCGCGCTGCTGGAAGAGAAGATCATCGGCGAGGTCAACCATCTGCGCATCGAGATGGACGAGGACTTCATGGCCGACCCCGAAGCGCTGTTCTTCTGGAAGCACGAAGCAGCTTCCGGCTATGGCGCGCTCGACGATTTCGCCGTGCATCCGCTGTCTCTGGTCTCGGCCCTGTTCGGCCGCGTCGCCAGTGTCATCTGCGACATGGCTAAACCCTATGCCGATCGCAAGCTGGCCAGCGGCGGTCGTCGCGCGGTGGAGACCTACGACATCGCCAGCGTGCTGATGCATCTGGAAAACGGCATTGCCGGCACGCTGCTGGTCAACCGCTCAGCCTGGGGCCGCAAGGGCCGCATCGCCGTCCAGATCTTCGGCTCTAAAGGGTCGATCCTGTTCGACCAGGAACGATCGAACGAATTCCAGCTCTATCTCACATCAGACCGGCCGACCGAACAGGGCTACCGCACCATCCTGGTGGCGCCGCACCACAAGCCCTATGACCTCTTCGTGCCGGCGCCGGGCCATGGCCTCGGCTTCAACGATCTCAAGATCATCGAGTGCCACGAATTGCTGACGCGGCTTGAAGGCAAGCCGGCGCGGCTCATCGAGTTTGCCGAAGGGCTGGAGATCGAGCGCACGGTGCACGCGATGGCGCGCTCGTTCGAGGAAAAGCGCTGGGTGGACGTACGGTGATATAAGCCCGCTCAGACGGCCGTGGCAGCGACGTTCGTCTCCCATCCATTCACCCAGACCTGCCGCAAGCGGTCGCCTTCGCCCTTGAAGCGTAACCCGGTCGCCTGGCAATCCGCGATCCGGTCGCTGCGGAAATTGCGGATCGCCTGGCGCAGCTCGCACCAGGCGACGATGTTGGCGGTTTCGGCGTAGTAGATCAGCGCGATCGGGCGGATGAGGCGCTCGGAGGCGCGGCCCATTTCGTCTCGATAGGAGAGGTCGAGCTTCTCCTCGTCGCGGATGGCGCGTCGCACCAGCGCAAGGTCGATCGCGCCGGTCGAAGGCGCGGCGAACCCCCACGCGTGCAGCGCATTGGCGTCGAATACCTGGCGCAAGGGCGGCGGCACCGCGCCGGCGATCTTGGCGCTGACGCGCTTGGCCGCCTGCTTGAGCTCGCTGTCGCCGGTGCGCTCCAGCAGCGCCAGCGACAGGACGATCGCCTCCATCTCCTCGATCGAGAACATCAGCGGCGGCAGGTCGAAGCCGGGACGCAGGATGTAGCCGATGCCGCGCCCGCCCTCGATCGGCACGCGCATCGCCTGCAGGGCGGCAATGTCGCGATAGATCGAGCGCACCGTCACCTCCAGCCGCTCGGCGATCGTCGCTGCCGTCACCGGCTGCCGCGCCAGCCGCACGATCTGGATGATCTCGAACAGGCGCGACGCCTTGCGCATTTTTCTCGCCCGGTTTCCATCACAACTGACACACCATCGTCAGTTGGGCTGACCTATAGGAGCGCCTATCGAATTGAAAATCAACAGGTTCCGCTGCGGTTTGGCGGATCGAGGCGGCAGGCAACTGACATGGGCTATGCGGAAAATCTCTGGCTTTTCTTTATCCTGCTGTTCGGCATCATCGCCGTTCCGGGCATGGATATGCTCTTCGTGCTTGCCAATGCACTGACCGGCGGCCGCGACCGAGGCCTTGCCGCGACCGGCGGCATCATGGTCGGCGGCATGGTGCACACGCTGAACGGCGCCATCGGCGTCGGCCTGCTGATGCATTTCGTGCCGATCCTGTTCAAGCCGCTGCTGCTTGCCGGCGCCGCCTACATGGCCTTCATAGGCATCACGCTGATGCGCAGTTCCATCATCGTCGGCCAGGAGGGGCCTGCCGGCAGCCGTTCCGCATGGAAGGCGTTTCGCCAGGGATTTGTGACCTGCCTGATCAACCCGAAGGCATACCTGTTCGTGCTTGCCGTCTACCCGCAGTTCCTGAAACCGGACTACGGTCCGATCTGGATGCAGGCGACGGTCATGGGGCTGCTGACCGTGGTGACGCAGGCTGCGATCTATGGCGGGCTGGCTATCACGGCCGGCCGCAGCCGCAACCTTCTGATCGCCAATCCGCGGGCGACCATTTTTGCCGGCCGCGCGGCCGGACTGCTGCTCTTTGCCGTATCGGTGTTCACGGCATGGGAAGGATTAAGGGCGGCGTAATCCCGGTCACCGCCGCCCACTTCCCTATGCCCTGTCAGGCAGCTCCCTGCCGGTTGTCGATCATGGCGCGGCGTGCCGAGCGGCGCCACTCGACGGCGCCGGCAAGGCCGTGCAGCACGGTCTCGGTGGTCGCCCAGTCGATGCAGCCATCGGTGATGCTCTGGCCATAGACCAGCGGCTTGCCCGGCACCACGTCCTGCCGGCCGGCGACGAGATTGCTCTCGATCATCAGGCCGATGATGCGCTCGTCGCCTGCCGCGACCTGGCCGGCGACATCTGCCGCCACCTTGGGCTGGTTCTCGGGCTTCTTGGCCGAGTTGGCGTGGCTGACATCGATCATCAGACGGGGCGCAACGCCGATGCGGGCGAGTTCCACAGCGGCGGCTTCGACGCTCGCCGTGTCATAGTTCGGCTGAACGCCGCCGCGCAGGATAACGTGGCAGTCCTCATTGCCCGTGGTCGTGGCGATGCCGCTGCGCCCGCCCTTGGTCACCGCCATGAAATGATGCGGCTGCGCGGCGGATTTCACCGCCTCGGCGGCTATGCGCAGATTGCCGTCGGTGCCGTTCTTGAAGCCGACCGGGCAGGAGAGGCCCGAGGCCAGTTCGCGGTGGATCTGGCTCTCGGTCGTGCGCGCGCCGATCGCGCCCCAGGCGACGAGGTCGGCAATGTATTGCGGGGTGGTCATGTCGAGGAATTCGGTCGCAGCCGGCAGGCCGAGATTGTTGACGGCCGACAGCACATTGCGTGCCATCCGCAGCCCCTTGTCGATGTTGAAGCTGCCGTCGAGGTGGGGATCGTTGATCAGGCCTTTCCAGCCGACCGTCGTGCGCGGCTTTTCGAAATAGACCCGCATCACGATCTCCAGCCGGTCCGACAGGCTCTCGCGCAGCGCCGCGAGACGGCTGGCGTAATCGACGGCCGCGACCGGATCGTGGATCGAACACGGGCCGACGATGACGAGCAGCCGGTCGTCGGTCCCGTTCAAGATGGCATGGGTTGCATTGCGCGATGCGCTGACGGTGCGCGTCGCCGTCAAAGTGCGCGGTATCTCCCGCATCACCTCGTCCGGTGTGCTCAGTTCTCGGATTTCCTTGACCCGGAGGTCGTCTGTGGTGGTCAACACGGCTTTCTGCTCCTGTCGAGAGCATGATGCCGAAAAGTGTGAAGCGGTTTTCGGACGACATCATGCTCCCCTTTGATTTAGAGGAAACCTGCCGGCTGAAAACAAAAAAGCCGCCAGGTATGGCGGCTGTTCGGATCTTGTTGCTGCAATCTTCAGATCGAGCGCAATCCTCCCGCCGCCAGCGAGCTCCTAAAGTACCAATATGTGACGGTCAGGTTGATCATGAGGCTCATATAGTCGATGCGGAGGCACTTGTCACGTGCCCTGATGCGGAGACAATTCGGGATGGCCGAAGCACCCAAATTTCGTCATCCCTGGGCGGAGC
>NZ_RZPI01000286.1:0-6631 GCF_003998715.1 Mesorhizobium sp. M7A.F.Ca.CA.002.15.2.1 | reverse complement strand
ATTGTAGACGTCGGAGGAGACATAGAACGGGAAGTTGCTGTTCGGACCGTCGAGATCGAAGGCGACGGTTTCGTCGTCGACCAGCTTGGCGCCGCCCTTGGACAGGATGCCCTTGTAGGCGGACAACGCCGACGAGCCGCTGGCCGGATCGACCAGCCGCTCGAAGCTCGCCACAACGTCTTTGGCGGTGACCGCGCGGCCATCGTGGAATTTTACCCCTTGCCGCAATTTGAAGGTCCAGCGGCTGGCCGTCTCGTTGGCCTCCCAGGACAGAGCCAGCTTCGGCTGCAGACCATCCTTCGGATCGTCGAGGATCAGATACTCGCCGACCTGGCTGATCACCCCGATGCTGGCCGGATCGGTGACCGAAACCGGATCGATCGCCTTGGTCGGCTGGCCGAGCCCGACGCGAACCGTGCCGCCGCCGGCAGCCGCGGCGCGCGCGCCTCCCAACCCCTGCGAGGCGGCAAAGCCGGTCAGGCCGAGCAGTGCGGCATATCTGAGGAGATCGCGGCGCTTGAGAAAGCCGCCCTGATGTTCGTCGACGGCGACATTCCAGATGTCCCCCGACAGATTGCGAACTGCGTCGATATCTCTGCGTCTGGTCATTTTGAAACCCTGCTTTGAAATGAAGATTGAAAATCTATGCGACGGGCTCGCCGTCGAGATGGATGCGGTCGACGGCCTGCGGATAGAAGGCGATGAGGCCCTTGATCTTCGGCATTTCCTCAATGGGATCCCGGTAGCTCCAGGCGATATCAGGGCGCACCGAACCGTCGCTCAGCAGGCCGGACCAGTAAGAGGCGATGCCCTTGTAGGGACATCGCGTCGTGGTGACGGACGCCGTCAGCCGCTCCAGCCGGATGTCTTCCGCGGGCAGATAAAAACGCGTCGGCAGATGCGTCTCGAACAGCAGCACCGGGCGGTGGCTGTCGGCGATCGGCTCGCCGTCGAACCAGATCTGCAAATGGCTCGAGCTTTGCAGAACATCGATGCGTGCATAGGGATCGCGGGCGTGGACGAAGACTTCCTCTTCCTCCTCGAACCACTGGTCGACGGCCTTCCAGGTGAATGCAATGCGGCCGGCCAGCGGCGCCAGGTTTTCATCCGGCGGTGACACGAACGACCACGCCGCGTTGGCGCTGCGCCTGTCGCCGCTGTCGATATCCCAATAGGCGGTCTCGCCACCGACCGGATGCGGCTCGCGATGCAGCGAAGGTTTCAGCACCGATGGGTCGACCGCTGACGGCGGGAAGAAATAGATCGGCAGGAAATGGTTGGAGCGCAGCACCAGCACGTTGCGGCTGTCGGCGATGGTGCGGCCGCCGAATTTGACGCGCACACGCTTGGGGCTGTGCAGGACATTGACGAGCTGCGGCGCGGTCGCTTCGCGTGGCTGCAATCTTGGTGCGACGGTCATGATCGTTCTTCCGGTCAGGACACGGCACGCGCATTGTCGCGCTGCTCGGCGAAGCGGTTGGCGGGCCGCGCCAGGCCGAAACGGTCGCGCAGCGTTCCCGGCCCGTATTCGGTCGGGAAGACGCCGCGCCGCTGCAGCTCCGGCACCACCTGTTCGGCAAAATTCACCCAGTCTTCTGGCAGCAGCGGGAACATCAGGTTGAAGCCGTCAGCGGCACCCGAAACGAACCAGTCCTGCAACTGGTCCGCGATCTGTACCGGCGTGCCGGCAACCGTCGGCACCGAACCGCTGTTGGCGAGCTTGCGCGCGATCTCGCGCAGGCTGAGATTCTGCTTCGCCCACTGCTTGACCCGGTTGAGCGATGTGCGCCCGCCATTGAACGTGCTTTCGTCCGGCAGCGGCGGCAGCGGCCCGTCCGGCGGGAACAGCGACAGGTCCAACCCGCTCCAGCTCGACAGAAGGTCGATGCCGACCTGATCCGGCAGCAAGGTCTGCAGGTATTCTTGCTTTTCCCGGCCTTCCGCTTCGGAGGCGGCGACGATCGGCAGGATGCCGGGCAGGATCTTGAAGCTCTCCGGCCGCCTGCCGTGGCGGGCCAGCCGCTCGTTGATGTCCTGACGGTATTTGATGCCATCCTCCTTGGTGCTGTAGATGGCGAAGTGCGCATCGGCCTGGGCGGTGGCGAAGTTCTTGCCATCTTCGGACGAGCCGGCCTGGACGATTAGCGGATGGCCTTGCGGCGGCCGCGAGACGTTGAGCGGCCCACGCACCTTGAAGTGCTTGCCCTTGTGATCGATAGGATGGACCTTGTCGGGGTCGGCGAAATGGCCTGACGCCTTGTCGATCAGCAGCGCCTCGTCTTCCCAGCTGTCCCACAGCGCCTTGACGATATCGAGGAATTCGGCCGCGCGCTCATAGCGGAAAGCATGTTCGATATTGCCGTCGCGGCCGAAATTGCGCGCCTCCTCATCCATGGCCGAGGTGACGACGTTCCACGACGCCCTGCCCTTGCTGATATGGTCGAGCGAGGCGAACATGCGCGCCACATTGTACGGCTCGCTGTAGGAACTCGACGCCGTGGTGATCAGGCCGATATGCTTGGTCACGCTAGCCAGCGCCGATAGCAGCGTCAGCGGTTCGAGGCGGGCATTGGCGTAATGGGCGACGCCGCTCTTGACTGAATCCCAGATCGACACGTGGTCGGCGACGAAGATGGTGTCGATCCTGGCGCGTTCGGCCGCCTGCACGAGATCGCGGTAGAATTCGAAATCCAGTACCTCCCGCCCCGGCGCCCTCGGGTGGCGCCACGACATCCGATGATCGCCCTGCGGGTTGAAGAAGAATGCGCTGAGGATCATGTGGTCTCGAGCCATGCCGGGCCTCCTTCCAGATCTGCTCCGGAGACCGTCGCGCTGCCTCGGCAGACGGCGACAATCTCTGCTGATGCGAGAAAGGTAGATTGCGCTCCGGCTTAATTCGAGTAAATTTATAGAGATAATGAATTGCGAAAGCGGAAGCGATTGCCCTCGATGGCGGCGCTGGAAGAAAGTGGTTTCAAGTCCCCATGTCCTCCTCGGTTCTGAACGTAGACCAGCTGTCCGTGGCCTATGACGGGCGCAAGGGATCGCATCCCGCCGTCAGCGGCGTGTCACTGCACATCGGCGAAGGCGAAGCGCTCGGCCTGGTTGGCGAGTCGGGATCGGGCAAAAGCTCGGTGGCGCTCGCCATATTGCGCTATCTGCCGAAAAACGCCCGCATCGCTGCGTCGGCGCTGGAATTCCAGGGCCGCGAAATCCGCGACCTTTCCGCCGAGCAACTGCGCCGGCTCAGGGGAAATCATATCGCCGCGGTCTACCAGCATCCCGGTGCTGCCCTCAATCCAAGCATGACGATCGGCCGCCAGATCACCGAGACGGTCATGCGGCATCGCCCGGTTCGCCTCGAAGAGGCGCGCGGGCGCGCCGCCGAACTGCTGGGCCGCGTCCGGGTCAGCCATCCGGAGCGGGTGCTGGATCTCTATCCGCACGAACTCTCCGGCGGCATGCAGCAGCGCGCCAACATCGCCATTGCCATTGCGCTCGACCCATCGCTGCTGGTGCTGGATGAGCCGACGACGGCGCTCGACGCCAGCGTCCAGTCCGAGATCATCGCCATCCTCTCCGACTTACGCAAGGATCACAAAACCAGCATCCTGCTGATCAGCCACGACATCAATATGATCCGCCGCTCCTGCGACCGGGTGGCGGTGATGCAGGCGGGAACCGTGGTCGAAAGCGGCGTCGCGAGCGATGTCTTCGACAACCCCTCTCACGCCTACACCAAGGCGCTCATCGCCTCGATCCCGGCGCTCAACTACACCAAGCGGGACGGAAGACTGGCGGAGACGGACGGCGTGCCAGCGCACCCAATGGCCCAAGGCGAAGACGCCGGCCTGCCAAAAGAACGCCGCATCGCGATCGCCTGCAAAGGCATCAGTCATGCCTTCGGCAGCCAGCCAGTGCTGCACCACGTCGATCTCGACATCGGCCAGGGCGAGACCTTCGGGCTGATCGGCGAGTCCGGTTCTGGCAAGTCGACCCTGGCACGGATCGTCACCGGTCTGCAGACGCCAAGCGCCGGATCGGTCGAACTGTTCGGCAGGACGGTCGCGCCGCGCGTCGAGAAGAGAAACCTTGCCGAACGCCGCGACGTGCAGATGGTCTTCCAGTCGCCGGATCGCACGCTCAATCCGCGCCAGCGGATCGGCACGATCCTCGGCCGCCCGCTGCGCAGGCTCGCCGGCCTGCGCCGCAGCGAAGTGAGAGCCCGCGTCGGCGACCTGCTGCAATCGGTTCGCCTCGCCGGCGCCACGGCCGAGCAGAAGTCGCGTTCGCTGTCCGGCGGCCAGCGGCAGCGGGCGGCAATCGCGCGCGCCTTCGCCGGCGTGCCGAAGGTCGTCGTGCTCGATGAACCGACCTCCGCGCTCGACGTCTCCGTCCAGGCGACCGTTCTCAACCTGCTCAACGACCTGCAGCGCGACAAGGACACGACCTATCTGTTCATCAGCCACGACCTCAGGGTGGTGCGCTACATGGCCGACAGGATCGGCGTGCTCTATCGCGGACGCCTGGTCGAAACCGGCTCCTCCGACCAGATTTTTCGCGGCCCCAACCACCCCTATACGGCCCTGCTTTTGGCTGCGTCCTCCGACGAAGCTGCGCCGAGACTATCCGCTCCAATCGAGATCGAGGCAGCCGGCGTCCCGAATACGGGGTGCTCCTTCGCCGACCGCTGCCCGCTGGTCCTGCCCGACTGCCGAAAGGCGGAGCCGCCGGCCCGAGAGGTCGCGGCCGGCCACCGGATCGCCTGCTGGCGGCACCGCCAGGGTTTTTGAGCGGCTCAACAGCAGTCCGAAGGTCCGCCGCGGCGGGGTTTTTGCGGCAAGCAGATGGTCGATGTACGAACCTCTCTGACGGCTGCCGCCAAGTTCACGCGGCTATGCCGGGGTTGGGAGCTTCCTCGCATACAATTACATTCGTTTATGCTAATATATTTCAGCCATGCACATTCGTTCATGGCGAACATGTGGGAGGATGCGATGAAAACCATGAATCGCAGGTCTGCAATTGCTCTCGGTGTGACGGCTGCCGCGATAACGCCTCTGTTCACCCTGGCGGCATCAGCGAAGAAATACGGCCCGAAGGAAGGCAAGGAGATTGCGCCCGGTGTCAGGGTGGTTGAGGTCAGCACCGGCAACTCCGACATTCCCGCCTACAAGAGCATCGCAATTGTCGACGTGGTATTTCAGCCCGGCGCACACGCGCCTCAGACGGTGATGGACAACGATATGGTCTGCACCATTGCTTCAGGTGCGTTCACGATCAAGAAGGCCGACAAGGAATTCAAGCTCAAGACGGGTGACATGTACACCTGCGCCAAAGGCAAGACCGACGAGGCGACAAATACAAGCAAGGAGGTCGGCGTGCATCGGATCGCCGTCCTGATACCTGCCTAGCAAACCGGAATCCGGCCGGATGGGAGGTCGCATTCCGTCCGGCCGTCGCTTGCGTACACTAGGTGCTGACCTCGTCCGGCCAACGCCCTTCGGCAAGATCGGCAGGATTACGCCGCTGGTGCCAGCCGGGTCACAGCCGCATGTTCGCTTTCCTTCAGGCACAGTGCGATGCCGGCATTGGCTCTTGAAGGGCCAAGCCAGACCCGCGTAACATAGCGCCAAGTCAACCGCTCACATTGAGTCTGCTTTATTAGTCCGGGCTAACGTCCGGATTGGTTTGGATATTTTCCTTGAACACGCAAGCAACCAGCAGCGCACCGGAGCGCGGCAAATCGTTTGCCCATGTGGCGGAAGCCTCCTGGGGCAAGGGCCTCAGCACCTTGCTCCGCATCGTGCGCATGACGCTGCGCCATCCCTGGCAGGTCGCCATCACCATCGTCTCGACCTTCATCGCCGCGACGCTGCAGCTTTTCATTCCACGCCTGCTGGGACGCGCCATCGACCAGGCGCAAGGTGTGATGGCCGCGGGTGCCGGCGCTGCGGCGGAACAGGCGCTGTGGAACACGGCGCTGACGCTGCTCGTCGTCTCGATCCTGCGCGGCCTCTTCACCATGGCGCAGAACTACTATGGCGAGGCCGTCGGTCATCGCACCGGCTATGAACTGCGGCTGGCCTTCTACGAGAAGATCCAGCGCCTGAGCTTCGCCTACCACGACAGGGTCCACACCGGCGATTTGATCACGCTCGGCCTGCTCGATCTCGACGGCGTGCGCATGTTCTTCTCCACCGGCATTTTGCGTGTGGTGCTGCTCGGCGTGCTGATCGGCGTCGGCGCCTATCTCCTGATCAGCACCGATCTCATGCTCGGGCTGCTCAGCCTGAGTTTCGTGCCCCTCGTCGCCTGGCGGTCCTCGGTCACCCAGCTGGCGTTGCGCAGCACCTGGTTGACTTTGCAGGAGCGGCTGTCTGTGCTGAGCCGGGTGATGGATGAGAACCTCGGCGGCATCCGCGTCGTGCGGGCCTTTGCGGCACAGCGGCATGAGCTGGAAAAATTCGACCGCGCCAAGCTGTCGGCGCTGGAGCTTGCCAATCAGCGCGTCGACATCCGCGTCTCCAACACCAGCGCCATGAACTTCTCGTTCCTGGCCGCCATGGGGCTGGTGCTCTGGTTCGGCGGCCAGAAAGTGATTGCAGGCCAGATCAGCGTCGGCACTGTC
>NZ_RZPI01000285.1:0-6642 GCF_003998715.1 Mesorhizobium sp. M7A.F.Ca.CA.002.15.2.1 | reverse complement strand
GCTTCGGCCCGGCCTCGCCGGCATTATGCTCATGATAGGCTGTGGTGCGGCGGCGGATGCCATAACGGTCGAGCAGCACGCGCGACACCCGTGTATCTTCGCAAGCGACGATGTCGGCGGCGGCCAGCGTCTCCAGCGCGCGCAGCGTGATGTCGGCGAGATTGCCGATCGGCGTCGCCACCAGATAGAGCGCCGGCTCCAGCGGCCGGGCCGCGATCTCGGTCTGCCCGACCACATAGCTGCGCTTGCCCGTCTCTGCGGTCACTGATCAAGTCTCCGTTCGACCCTGTTTGGCACGGCTGACGCGGGCTTGCAAAAGCTGACGCCGATGTAAGGAATTCGCCTTTCCTTTGCCACAGTGGGGAACCAAACCGGCGTTGGCAGATTAGCCCCCTGATTCCGGAGGAGGACAGGATGGACAGCCTCAAGATACAAGACGCTTTCGAGCCCTACTATGCCGGCCGCAACCGCGTTGCCACCCCCAGGGACAAGCGCCCGTCTGCCAAGACCGAGCACAGCCTGACCGAAGAGCGCGTCGCCAGCACCTTGCCGACGAACGTCAGCCTTTCCGACAACAAACCCGACAGCACGACGGAGCACTGACCGGACGATGCCCAATCGCTTCGATATCTTCATCACCCGTCTTGAAACGAAGAACGCACGCCATGGCGCGCAACTACCCTCGATAGGCGACCAGCACAGCACCCGCCGCGATAAGGGCGACGCCAAGCCAGTTCGCTCCGGACAACCGCTCGCCGAGAAAGGCCGCGCCAAACACCGCCACAAGCACGACGCTTAGCTTGTCGATCGGCGCCACCTGCGCCGCATTGCCGATCTTCAGGGCGCGAAAATAGCAGAGCCATGAAGCGCCGGTCGCCAGACCGGACAGGGCGAGGAAAGCCCAGGTCTTTCCCGAGATCGTAGCCGGCGACTGGAACTGGCCGCTGGCGAGCAGGATGGCACCGAGCACGATCAGGATGATGATCGTGCGGATGAAGGTGGCGAAATCGGAATTGATGTTCTCGATGCCGACCTTGGCGAAGATCGCCGTCAGGGCAGCGAATGCAGCCGAGAGCAGCGCCCAGAATTGCCAGGAGGATACGGTCAGGTTCATGCGGGTGGCCTTCGCGGATTGCGTCTTAACCGAGATACCGTGAAACGCGTGCCTTCAGAAGGCCAATCAACTCCAGATCCATGAATTCATAATCGTCAGGTATGTCGAGGCAGATCACACGCGCCTTCTTCAGGCTGGCCCTGAATTTCTTCTGCAGCTTGGTGCGGTGCGCCTTTTCCATGACGAAGATGATGTCGGCCCAAGCGACCAGCTCATGCGTCAGCGGCGTGTCGGCATCGTGGTTGGTTCCGGCCGAGGCCACCTCGATATCGCGGCGCGTTGAAAACACCTGTTCGGCGGTCGGGCTGCGCAAGCGGTTCTGGCTGCAGACGAAAAGGACGTTCTTCAAGGGTTAGCGCGCCAGATCGGCGACCACCGCGTCGAGCACGATCATGCCGGCGGCCGTGGCGCGCAGGCGCGCATTGCCGATCGGCGCCACCAGCCCTTCGCCCTGCAGCATCGACAACCGCGCGCTCGACAGGCCGCGCCCGGAGAACGCCTCGTAGCGGGAGAGGTCGATGCCTTCGGCCAGCCGCAGGCCCATCAGCAGGAATTCGTCGGCCTCTTCCGAGCGCGTCAGGATCTCGCCGCCGGTGACGCCATGGCCCTTGGCCTCGACCAGATTGGCCCAGGTTTCCGGCATCCGCTCGGCGATTGTCACCGTGCGCCGGCCGTTCTCGACGAAGCGGCCATGCGCGCCCGGCCCGACGCCGACATATTCGCCATAGCGCCAGTAGGTCAGGTTGTGCCGGCTCTCGGCGCCAGGCCTGGCGTGGTTGGAAATCTCGTAGGCCGGCAGGCCGTGCGCCTTGGTGATCTCCTGCGTCAGTGCATAGAGGTCGGCGGCATGGTCGTTGTCGGGAATGATGAATTTCTTTGCCGCATGCAGCGCGTGAAAGGGCGTGCCTTCCTCGATGGTCAGCTGGTAGAGCGACAGATGGTCGGCGGCATGGCCGATCGCCTGTTCCAGCTCCGATGCCCAAGCCTCCGGCGTCTGGCCGGGGCGGGCGTAGATCAGGTCGAAGGACAGCCTTGGGAATATTTCCCGCGCGAGGCCGATGGCGTGCAGGGCCTCTTCGACATTGTGCAGCCGGCCGAGGAAGCGCAAATCCTTGTCGTTCAGCGCCTGCACGCCGAGCGACACGCGATTGACCCCAGCCGCCCGATAGCCGCGAAAGCGCTCGGCCTCGACCGAGGACGGATTGGCCTCCAGCGTCACCTCGATGCCGGCAGGCACAGTCCAGTTCTTCGCCACGGCGTCCAGAACCCTGGCCACGGTTTCCGGCTTCATCAGCGAGGGCGTGCCGCCGCCTAGAAAAACGCTGGTCACCTCGCGCGGCCCGGTGCGCTCGCGCATCGTCGCCAGTTCGGCCTCGAAGGCGGCGGCAAAGCGCTCCTGGTCGACCGGCTGGTGGCGAACATGGCTGTTGAAGTCGCAATAGGGGCATTTGGCCGCGCAGAACGGCCAGTGGACATAGACGCCGAAGCCGGGCGTCCGGTCGAGCAGCATGCTCATGCCGAGCCCAATCTCGCTTTGGCGAATTTCTGGAAGGCACGGGCGCGGTGCGACAGCGCCGTGGCCTGGCCGGGCTTCCAGCCATGCTTTTCCTCGGCGCTCATTTCGCCGAAGGTTTTTTCGAAGCCCTCGGGCAGGAACACAGGATCATAGCCGAAGCCGAGCTCGCCGCGCGGTGGCCAGACCAGCGTGCCCTCGGCCTCGCCGCGATAATATTCGGCCTCGCCGTCGGGAAACGCCAGGCAGATGACGGCGACAAAGCGTCCCTTGCGCTGCTCCGGCAAGGCGGCGCCGACCTCCTGCAGCGCCACTTCGGTGCGTTGCATGGCCATGCCGAAGTCACGCGAACCGTCCGGGGTTTCGGCCCAGTTGGCGGTGTAGACGCCGGGCGCGCCGTCAAGCGCGTCGACGCACAGGCCGGAATCGTCCGACAACGCCGGCAGGCCGGTCGCCTTGGCGGCGGCGAGCGCCTTGATGTAGGCGTTCTCCTCGAAGGTGGTGCCGGTCTCGTCCGGCTCCGGCAGGCCATACTCCCTGGCCGACTTCGCTTCGAAGCCGAACGGTCCCATCAGGTCGGCGAATTCGCGCAGCTTGCCCTCATTATGGGTGGCGACGACGATCTTCTTGCCATCGAGAGAATGCATCAAAGGCCCCAGATTCTTGGCTCGGCAAATTCGATCGAGTTGCCCGAGGGGTCGCGTATATAGATCGAACGGCCGCCCTGCGGCCACTCGAATTCGCTCTCGATGGCGATCTTCTTTGCCTCCAGATGGGCTTTCCAGCCGGCGATTTCATCGTCGGTCGCCGTAAAGCAGAGATGACCTTGGCCGACCGCGCCGTGCGGTGGCACCGGCAGCCTCGCGTCGGGCGCCGGCGGGATTTTGGTTGCCTCGGCGTTGAAGACGAGCAGCACGCCGGGGCCGCAGCGGAAGAAGAGGTGGCGGCCGTCGACCTTGCCGAGGAGATTGAGGCCGAGGATGTCGGTGTAGAAGGTTTCGGCGGCGGGCAGGTCTGTGACGTAGAGGGCCGATTCCAGGATCGTGGAGGGTGTCACGAGGCGCCCCCCTCTGGCCTGCCGGCCATCTCCCCCTCAGGTGGGGAGATTGGCAGCTTCTGCATTGTCGCGCGCCCTACAACGCCGGAGATTGGCGAAGCCCTAGATGACATCCGATCTCCCCACTTGAGGGGGAGATGGCCGGCAGGCCAGAGGGGGGCGCTCAGGCTCGACATCTAAAAACTAAGCCACTGCCATCTGCTGCAAACTCACCAGGCGCTGGATGCCTTTCTTGGCCAGGCCCATCAGGTCCGCGAACTGCTCCTCGGAGAAAGGCTCGCCCTCGGCGGTGCCCTGGATCTCGACGATGCCACCCTTGCCTGTCATGACGAAATTGGCGTCGGTGCCGGCCGCGGAATCCTCGATATAGTCGAGGTCGATGACCGGCTGGCCGTCATGGATGCCGCAGGAGATCGCCGCGACATGGTCCTTCAGCACCTTGGCGACGCTGGCCATCTGGCGCGCTTCCATCCAGCGCAGGCAGTCATACAGCGCCACCCAGCCGCCGGTGATCGATGCGGTGCGGGTGCCGCCATCGGCCTGGATGACGTCGCAGTCGACGGTGATCTGCTGTTCGCCCAGCGCCTGCAAATCGACCACGGCGCGCAAGGAGCGGCCGATCAGCCGCTGGATTTCCAGCGTGCGGCCGCCCTGCTTGCCGGCCGAAGCCTCACGGCGCATGCGCTCGCCGGTCGAGCGCGGCAGCATGCCGTATTCCGCCGTCACCCAGCCCTTGCCGGAGTTGCGCATCCAACCCGGCACTTTTTCCTCGAGGCTGGCCGTGCACAGGACATGCGTGTCGCCGAACTTCACCAGGCATGAGCCTTCGGCATGCTTGGAGACGCCACGCTCGAAGGAGATGGCACGCATTTCGTCGAATTGGCGTTTGGAAGGGCGCATTCAGGGCTGCTTTCTTGTCATTTTTCGGAATCTTGGCCGGCTTGTAACCGCATGGGACGCGTGGCGCAAAGGAAAATGGGCTGACGATCGGACACAGACACCGGGTTGCGCGGGTGCAGTGTAAGTCTATATCCTTGGGCCGGAGGTTTTTGGCCGTATGACCAAGGCAGTCGATCCGAGTTCGCAGTCGCCCGCGCTTCAGTCGCCAGTATTCCAGGCGCTCGACATGCGTTCCCGCGACATCTTCCGGCGCATCGTCGATTCCTATCTCAGGGACGGTGAACCGGTGGGATCGCGCAGCCTGTCGCGTATCCTGCCGTCCTCACTGTCGCCGGCGACCATCCGCAACGTGATGAGCGACCTCGAGCATCTCGGCCTGATCTACGCGCCGCACATTTCGGCCGGCCGGCTGCCGACGCAGGCCGGCCTGCGTTTCTTCGTCGATGCCTTCATGGAGCTTGGCGACCTTTCCGACGAGGAGCGCCGCGCCATCGAGGCACAGGTGCGGGCGTCCGGCTCCGGTGCGACGCTGGAGCACATGCTGACCGAGGCCAGCCAGATGCTGTCGGGCATGTCGCGCGGCGCCGGCCTGGTGCTGGCCGCCAAAAACGAGGTGGCGCTGAAGCACATCGAATTCATCCAGCTTGAGCCGACGAAGGCGCTGGCGGTGCTGGTGTCGCAGAATGGCGACGTCGAAAACCGCGTCGTCGACCTGCCCGCCGGGATCACCGTCTCGCAACTGCACGAGGCCTCGAATTTCCTCAACGCCCATATACGCGGCCGCACGCTGGCCGAGGCGCGGATCGAGATCGCTCGCATCAAGGAAGAAACCAGGGCCGCGCTCGACACGCTGTCGCAGGACCTGGTGGAGAAGGGGCTGGCGGTGTGGGCCGGCGCCGACAGCGGCCTGCCGGCACGGCTCATCGTGCGCGGGCGTGCCAATCTGCTTGAAAACGTCACCGCCCAGGCCGACATCGAGCTGCTGCGCCATCTGTTCGAGGACATGGAGACGCAGGACGGGCTTATCCAGCTGCTTGACCTCGCCGAGCAGGGCTCGGGTGTGCGCATCTTCATCGGCTCGGAAAACAAGCTGTTTTCGCTGTCGGGCTCGTCGCTGGTCGTCGCCCCCTATCGCGACAAGGATGCCCGCGTCGTCGGCGCGCTCGGCGTCATCGGCCCGACCCGGCTGAATTACGCGCGCATCGTCCCAATGGTCGACTATACGGCGCAGCTGATTTCACGCATGCTGCGCTGAGCTGATCCAACCGAGGAGACGACGATGGCGCTCGAAGAATTCAAGGCCCGGATCAGCCTGCTGCTCGAGGAGATGGTCAACCAGCCGGAAGACCAGCACGAGATCCAGGAGCAGCTGCGCGAAAAACTGCAGGAAATGCGCGCCATGGGCCTGCCGCTGCCGGCTGACCTCGTCGAGTTGGAAAAACGCCTCGACGACGATTTCTACGCCGCCGGGACCTGAACCGGAAAACCGCAAGCTTCCTTCACCTCATCGTGTGCCGTGGAACGATCGACGAAACCGGTCGTTCCTGTTTTCACGCCCGAACACTGGAGGACCGAATGATGCGTTTTGCCGGCCCGGCACTTTCCGCCGCACTGTTTGTCTCGACCGCTTCATTCGCCCAGCAGGCGGACGAACCGGTACTGAAAGGCGCGGCTGCCTTCGGCGACTGGCGAGCGGACAAGCCGGGCACCCGCCGGCTGATCAGACCGGATGATCTGCCCAAGCCCAATGCCACCCGGTCGACCTCGAACAGCGCCGGCATCGCGGACATGCCGGCAGACGCGAAGCTGCAACTGCCGCCGGGGTTCTCGGCCGAGCTGGTTGCATCGGGCATCGACAATCCACGCGTCGTGCGCGTCGCGCCGAATGGCGACCTGTTCGTCGCCGACAGCAAAGCCAACCAGGTCCGCATCTATCGCCTCGCCGAAGGCAGTGCGAAGCCGGCGCAGGACGGCATCTTTGCCGGCAATCTCAACCGACCCTATGGCATTGCCTTCTATCCGCCGGGCCCTGACCCGCAATGGGTCTATGTCGCCAAC
>NZ_RZPI01000284.1:0-6646 GCF_003998715.1 Mesorhizobium sp. M7A.F.Ca.CA.002.15.2.1 | reverse complement strand
GGCGCGACCGACTGGCCCCGCCGCTCGCGTTCGGGCATTGAAACAGGACGGTTGGGCTCGGCGGCTGTTGTCCTGTGGACGTTGGCTCATTGAACGACGTCTGCAGAACTCCCTCGAAATCCGGCGCCGCGCTGGAGGCGGTCAGAATGTCGGCGGCGTGTTGACCCAGAGGATGCGGACCGTGGTCGAACCGATATTGCGGTAGCCGTGGCCGAGTTCGGAGTTGAAATAGAACGCGTCGCCTGCCTCGAGTGCCACCACGTTCGCCTCGACCAGCAATTCGACGGAACCTTCGAGCACGTAGCCGAACTCTTGTCCCTTGTGGCTGATCAACTCGGGGCTGCCGCCGCCGGCCTCGATCACGTGGACGTTGATCTGCAGCAGATATTCCGGACCGGACGGCACCAATTGCTCGAGCACGACATGGTTGCCCGAACGCCGATGTCCCGTCTCCATGTGCGGACGCTCGTTTTGCCGCAAAACGAACACTTCCGAGGCATTGTGCTGCAGCGTGCCGAACATCGCGTTCATGTTGATGCCCAGTGCCTGCACCAGCCGGTGCAGAGCCGCCATGGACGGCGTAGCGCGGTCGTTTTCGATCTTCGAGAGATAACCCTCTGTCAGCCCGATGCGGGCGCCGAGCTCTTCCAGGCTGAGGCCAAGCACCTGTCTGGCATGGCGCAGCTTGACGCCGATCCTCGGGGTTCCGTTTCTGTCGCGCATGTCAGGTCCGCGTCTTCATCCAGTCCGCCAGCTTCGCCAGCAGGAAATCGACTTCCGCCTCGGTGTTGTAATGAGCCAGCCCGATGCGGACGACACCGTTGCGGTCCGCAAGCCCCAGCCGCTTGATTGGCTCCAAACCGTAATTGTGACCGTGCCAGAGATAGATGCCTTCCTCTGCCATCGCCCTGGCGATGTCCGCGGGATCGGTTCCGTCAACGGTGATCGACACGGTAGGCACACGGCGCGCCAGCGCCGCCACATCGGATATGCCCTGGATCAAGACGCCATCAATTCTGGACAATCCGGCAATCAGCCGTGCTGTCAGGACACGCTCATAACGGTCGGCGACTTCAATGCCGGCGACGATTCGCTCCCGCCGCGTCGCCTGCGGGTGGACGTTGCCGAAGGACTGTCCGAGCCAGGCATAGTGCTCGACGGCGCCAAGCACCCCGGCAAGCGCCTCGCGGCTTGTCGTTCCCGTCTCGAATTTTCCAGGTGGCGTATTGGAAGCCGCGCGCACCTTATAGGCGGTCAGCGCCTGCAGCAGATCGAAACGGCCCCACAACACCCCGTGATGCGGTCCAAAAAATTTGTAGGCCGAGCAAACCAGGAAATCACAGCCGATCTCCTGGACGTCGATCACCCCATGCGGCGCGAACTGCACCGCGTCGATATAGCTCAGCGCCCCGATCGCGCGGGCGCGCTGCGCGATCCGCTTCACGTCGTTGATCGTGCCGGTAACGTTGCTGGCATAGCCGACAGCGACCAGCTTGACGTCCTCGTCGATAGTCGCCTCCAGCGTCGACAGGTCGAGTTCGAAGGTTTTTGGATCGAGGTCGATCCAGCGTACTTCAAGCCCCCGATCCTCCGCCAGCATCAGCCAGGGTGCGACGTTGGCGTCATGATCCATGCGCGTCAGCACGATGGCGTCGCCGGCGTTCAGATCGCGGCCGATGGCGCGCGAGACGGCGAAAGTCAGAGTTGTCATGTTCTGGCCGAACACCACCTCACGCCGGTCGGCGGCATTGAAGAAATCGGCCATCGCCTGATGCGCGTCGTCGACCATCGCCTGGGCCGCGAGTGAGGTTTCGAAATAGCCACCAAGATTGGCGTTGGTTTCGATCATGACACGCGTCATACGCTCGATCGAACGGCTCGCCATCTGGGTTCCCGCGGGATTGTCGAAGAAAATCCGCTTCTTCGGCTCGGCACCTCTCGCCATCGCCGGAAAAGCATCGCGGACTGTATCTATATCCATGTCTGAATTCCGTGTCTGATGATCGTTGTGCGGCGGCCCCTCGACCGCCGCCAGCAGCGGCTTCACGCGTTCAGCCGGCCGCTTCATGGATGGCGACAGCGCGAGCCGGGAAGCCAGATCCGGCCTTTGGCTTTGGCCAGCTTGCCATTATCAACGCGCCGGCTTCGGGCACCTTGTCGAGATTGGCCAAGAGCTCGATCTGCCAGCAGTCGCGCGACAGCACATAGTATTCCAGGCTTGCGTCACCTGCGGAAGTGGCACGGCCGGGATCAGTGTCCATGCCCTCGTGCCCGATCGCAGCAACACCGCGGCGTTCCAAAAGCTCCTCCAGCACCGGCTTCGACCAACCAGGCGCATGGGAGATACCGTCGGCCGACTTGTTCCGAAACGCCACGGGGTCCGGCCAGCGCGGCCACCAGCCGGTGCGAAGTGCGACAAAACACTTTTCCGGGATACGGCCGTTCCGCGCCTCCCAGGCCGAAATATCGTCGAGCGTCGGCGTCGCGTCGGGATCGGCGGCGACCCTGTCGCTGATGTCGAGGATGACCAGCGGCAGAAGCATCTCCGCCACCGGCAGTTGGTCGATCGAGCGGCCGCCGTCGATGAAGTGCACCGGCGGATCGACATGGGTGCCCCACTGTCCGACGAAGGCGTAGTGGTGGACCTGGAAGGCATCGCCCTTCGAAAAATCGAGCAACGCACTGCGCTCCTCGTCCGGGAAGGCCGGGAAATGCGGCTGACCCGGATGAAACGCATGCGTCAGGTCGGTGAAGGTCGCGGCGGAGAGCCGCGACCTGTAGATGTCCCAAAGGGAGCCCGGAGTGGACAAGATCACGGCTCCGCGACGAAGGTCGGTGCCGCTTCACTTGCCAGGACAAGCTTGCCGTCCTTGACACCAATGACCGAGACCGACTTGTCCGGCACCGAAATGCCCGGGCGGTAGGTGATCGTGCCGGTCACGCCGTCGAGCCCGGACGTAGCGGCCAGCGCGTCACGGATCTTGGCCGGATCCGGCGCACCGGCACGCTTGATCGCGTCGGCCATCAGCTTGACCGAGTCGTAGCCGAGCGCAGCGAACGCGTTCTCCGGGGCATTGCCGACCGACTTGGTGTAGGCGTCGATAAAGGCCTGCACCTTCGGGGTGGCGCCCTCACCGATATAGGCGTGGGTGGTGAAGTAGGTGTCCTTGGCCGCGTCGCCGCCGACCTGGATCAGCAAGGGCGTGTCGTAGCCGTCGCCGCCGACCACCGGCAGGTTGATGCCGGCCTGGCGCATCTGCTTCAAGATCAGGCCGATTTCCTCGGCATTCGACGAGGCATAGACGAAGTCTGGCTGCGGCGACAGCGCCTTCAGTTTGGCGATCTGCGCGGTAAAGGTCTTGTCGCCGATCTTGTAGGTGTCGCGCTCCAAAATCTTGCCCCCGCCATGCTCGTAGGCGGTGACGAAGTAGTCCGACAGCAGCGTTGTGTATTCAGTGCCGATGTCGGTCAGCAGGTAGGCGGTTTTGCCGTTCAGCTTGTTCAGCGCAAATTCCGCGCCAACCGCAGCCTGAACGTTGTCGCCGAAGGCGGCGAGGAAGATCTCGTTGCCGAGCTGGCTAGGCAATTTCGGCGAGGTCGCGCCTGGCGTTATGAACGGTATCTGCGCCGTCTGGACCTGCGGTCCGATGGCCAGCACCGAGTCGGAATCGGCGAAGCCGATGATGCCGACGACCTTGTCGCTGTCGATCAACTGGCTGGCGACGGTCGAGATCGTCGTCGAATCGCTCTTGGAATCGTAGATCACCAGTTCTATCTGCTGGCCGAGCACGCCGCCGGCGGCGTTGATTTCGCTCGCTGCCAGCTTGGCGCCATTCAGCATCGGACCGTCGAGCGAGGCCTGGATGCCGGTCAGGTTTGCCGGATAGCCGATCTTGATGGTGTCGGCAGCAAGTGCCGTGCTGGCCGAGGCAAGCGCGAAGAATGCGCCCAGTCCCAGGCCGATGGTACCGCGTCGAGTGAGTTTGATCATCGTTTTCGTTCCTCTGTCTGGTTCACCGTTGCCGATCTTTGGGTTGATCCGAACATAAGTTCCCGGTCCCCCATGATCCCCTTCGGCCGGAAGATCATGACTAGAATGAAGATGAAGCCGAGCACGATCTGGCTGGCGCCAAACAGGGCCGGCACCGCGAAATCGCCGATCGTGAAGCCGCGTTCGACCGAGCGCAGGATCTCCGACAACAGCGAAACGCAGATGACGCCGACCACCGCGCCGGTCAGGGAGCCCATGCCGCCCAGCACCAGCATTGTGATCAGACTCATCGTCAGCGCGAAGTAGAAAGTGTTCGGCGAAAACGAGCCGAGATAATGCGCATAGAGCGACCCGCCGACGCCTGAGAAGAACGCGCCGATGACGAAGGCGATCAGTCTGGTCCGCAGCACGCCGATTCCGACAGCGCTGGCCGCGATCGTGTCGTCGCGCACCGCCTTCATGGCGCGCCCGAAAGGCGAATAAACCAGGCGCGCCAGAACGAACACCGTGATGGCGAGCCAACCCATCACCCAGGGCAACGTCGTCTCCAGCGGCACGCCGGTAAACGTGCGGGCACCTCGGGTGAAATCCGACGCATTGATCAGCACCACGTTGACGATAATCAAGAATCCCATCGTCGCCACCGAAACGAAATAGCCCGACAGGCGCATCAAGGGATAACCGACGACCACCGCAAGCAATGCCGTCAGAAGACCTGCCACCAGCGTCGCCGGCAGGAAGGGGAGGCTGAAAGCATGCAGAAACCCCGGCAGATGCGGCAGCAATGCCATCTTCTGCTGCACCGGGATCGACAGGATTCCCGAAATATACGCGCCGGCGCCGATGAAGCCGACATGGCCGAGCGAAAACACGCCCGTAAAACCGTTGCTCAGCGACAGCGCCAGCACCAGGATTGCATTCAGCGCGATCAGCAGGATAATCCGGACGAAATAGTCGCTCAGCACGTGCGGCGCACCGAATGCGACAGCTGCCCCCGCCACCACGGCGACGAGGACGAGGAGTGTGATCCGCGCTTCCCGGCTCACAGCTTTATCTCCCGGTTTGGCTGGAGCAGCCCGCCCGGGCGCACCAGGAGAAAGGCGATCAGCACGGCGAAGACGATTGCGTCGCGATAGGACGAGACGCTGCTCGGCAGGAATGCGACGATGAATATCTCCAGCGCGCCCAATATGTAGCCGCCGACCAGGGCGCCCGCGATCGACCCGAAGCCGCCGATGATTGCCGCCACGAAAGCCTTCAGGAGCGGCGTGAAGCCCATCTGCGGCTGCACCACGCCGGCCTGTGCCGCCCACAAAATGCCGGCGAGGCCGGCATAGGCGGATGCGACGATGAAGGCGACGATGATCAGCCGGTTGACGTTCAGACCGACAAGGTGTGCCGCCGACATGTCCTCGGCTGCGGCGCGCATGCCGAGCCCAGTCGTGGTGCGCGTGATAAACCAGCCGAGGAGCAGCAGCGACACGAAGGTCAGCGCGATGGTCAGGAGATTGATGCTGGTGAAGGTGATGGCGCCGTTCGACATTTCCCAGGAGGTGTTGAGAATATCGGGGAGTGGAAAATTGCGCGGCGAGGAGGTGAACACCAGGATGCCGACATTCTCGATGATGTAGGTGACGGCGAGGCTGGTCAGCAGTCGCGCAACGTCGGGCGCGTCGCGGATCGGGCGGTAGGCGATGCGTTCGATGAGGAAGCCGGCGGCGGCGGCTGCGGCGATGCCGCAGATCACGGCGACCGGGAACGGAACGCCGATGCCGACCAGCAAGGCAACCCCGAAGGCACCTACCATCATGACGTCGCCATGCGCGAAATTGGTGAGCTTGAGGACGCCGAAGACGATCGACAGACCGACCGCCACCAGTGCGTAGAGGCTGCCGAGGCTCACCGCATTGACGATCTGCTGCAGGATATAGTCCAGCTGGGTCATGTTGCCGCCCCGAGATATGCCTGCGCCACGCGTTCGCTGTCGCGCAGTTCCGCGGACCGGCCAGACAGCGCCACCTGGCCCGTGCGCAGCACATAGGCACGGTCGGCGAGGTCCAGCGCGAGCGTGATGTTCTGTTCCACCAGCAGCATCGTCATGCCCTGGCGCTTCAGTTCGGCAAGCGCGCTGAAGATATGGCGGACCAGCAGCGGCGCAACGCCGAGCGAAGGCTCGTCGAGCAGCAGCAGGCGCGGCGCCGCCATCAGCGCGCGCGCCAAAGCAAGCTGCTGCTGTTCGCCGCCCGACAGCGTGCCGGCCAGTTGCTTCAGCCGCTGCTTGAGAATCGGGAACAGCATGAACATGCGCTCGCTGTCTCTGAGGATGGCATCCTTGTCGGTGCGGGTGCAGGCGCCGAGCCGCAGATTGTCAGCCACCGTCAGGCCGCCGAACAGGCGCCTGCCCTCCGGGCTCTGCGCGATGCCCAGACTTACGATGCGCGACGGAGCGACACCTCCAATCGGCTTGCCATCGAAGATGATCCTGCCGCCGCGCGGCCGCGACAGGCCGGAAATGGTGCGCAAGGTCGTGCTCTTGCCGGCGCCGTTGGCGCCCACCAACGCCACCACCTCGCCGGCATGGACGTCGAGCGAAATGCCCTTCAGCGCACGCACCGCGCCGAAATTGACCTCGAGGTTCTCGACACTGAGCAGAAC
>NZ_RZPI01000283.1:0-6657 GCF_003998715.1 Mesorhizobium sp. M7A.F.Ca.CA.002.15.2.1 | reverse complement strand
ACGGCCAACCGCCACTACGCTCACGTCGACTGCCCCGGCCACGCCGACTATGTGAAGAACATGATCACCGGCGCCGCGCAGATGGACGGCGCGATCCTGGTCGTGTCGGCTGCCGACGGCCCGATGCCGCAGACCCGCGAGCACATCCTGCTGGCCCGTCAGGTCGGCGTGCCGTCGATCGTGGTGTTCCTGAACAAGGTCGACCAGGTCGACGACGCCGAGCTGCTCGAACTGGTCGAGCTCGAGGTTCGCGAGCTTCTGACCAAGAACGAATTCCCCGGCGACGACATTCCGATCGTCAAGGGTTCGGCTCTGGCTGCTCTCGAAGACTCGGACAAGAAGATCGGTGAAGACGCGATCCGCGAGCTGATGGCTGCGGTCGATGCTTACATCCCGACGCCGGTTCGTCCGCTCGACAAGCCGTTCCTGATGCCGATCGAAGACGTGTTCTCGATCTCGGGCCGCGGCACGGTGGTGACCGGCCGCGTCGAGCGCGGCGTGGTCAAGGTCGGCGAGGAACTCGAGATCATCGGCATCCGTCCGACGACCAAGACGACCTGCACGGGCGTGGAAATGTTCCGCAAGCTGCTCGATCAGGGCCAGGCTGGCGACAACATCGGCGCGCTGCTGCGCGGCGTTGATCGTGAAGGTGTCGAGCGCGGCCAGGTTCTGGCCAAGCCGGGCACGGTGAAGCCGCACAAGAAGTTCGTGGCCGAAGCCTACATCCTGACCAAGGACGAAGGTGGCCGTCACACGCCGTTCTTCACCAACTACCGTCCGCAGTTCTACTTCCGCACGACCGACGTGACCGGCATCGTGTCGCTGCCGGAAGGCACCGAGATGGTGATGCCGGGCGACAACATCACGGTCGATGTCGAGCTGATCGTGCCGATCGCCATGGAAGAGAAGCTGCGCTTCGCTATCCGTGAAGGCGGCCGCACCGTCGGTGCCGGCATCGTCGTCACCATCAAGGAATAACCGAGCCCGGCATTCGCCGGATCGACAAGAAAGGGCGGTCTTCGGGCCGCCCTTTTTGTTTGCCGGGCTATCGGCTGCCGCCCCGTCGGCCGAAGCCTGTTGCAAGGCTCTGGACCTCGTCTAGTATAGGTTGCATCAAGGGGCTTTTTCCAAATGGTTCCAAGGCGGTATTTTCATCGTCGGGCATTGTGGCCGCTGGCTCTGACCTGGCTGATTGCGCTGCTTGCCACAGGCCCGGCAGCCTTCGCGGCGGATGCGGCGCCGGATCTTGGGCCGACGATGCGGTTCGGCATTGTCCGCAGCAACGCAGCGGGGTGCGAGCCGATCTGTCCGGAATGGATATCGGCCGAGGGCTCCATAGAAGCCGGAACTCCGGCGCTCTTCAAACGCATGCTGAAGACGCTTGGCGGGCGGAAACTGCCTGTTGTCGTGGATTCTCCCGGCGGCAATGTCGAGGCGGCGCTGACGCTTGGCCGGCTGATCCGCAAGAACAAGCTCGATATCGCCATCGGCAAGACGGTGTTTTCCAGCTGCCAGCCCGACGCGAAGGGGTGCCAGGACCGTGACGCCCGCTACTTCGGCGATGTCATCGACTATGGCGCCATGTGCAATTCCGCCTGTCCTCTGATGTTTGCCGGCGGCATCAGGCGAGTGGCCGGCGAATGGGCCTATCTCGGCGTCCATCAGATCACCACGACCTACATCCGCACGAAATTGCAATACCGGACCACCTACCGGATCGTCGGGGGCAAGAAGAAGATCCTCAACACGAAGATCGTCAGCCGCAAGAACGCCGGCAGCTACAAGACCTACGAAATGAGCAAGTCGGTGGAGAAAAAGCTGGCGGCCTACCTGGACCAGATGGGCATCGAACAAAGCATGCTCGAAACGATGAAGGGCACCCCGGCCAGCGAAATCCACCAGATCGCCCTCGATGACATGCTGGCGATGAAGCTGGTCACCAGCACGGACGCCGTGGGCCTGTTGACCGCGGCGAGCCTGTGCGAACCCGGCCGCCTGGCCACGAATTGCCGGGAAGTGCCGGGGAACAAGCCTGATGGCCTGATGGCGACCGCGGCCAGGCCTACTCCGCCAGCGATCGAACCCGAGGCGGCGCGGCGCGATGAAGACATGCGCTTCGTTGTCGTTCGCGGCACCAATCCGCTCTGCAATCCAGACTGCCCGGAATGGATCTCGGCGGAAGGCGCGATCACCCCCCAGACCCCGCAGAAGCTGCGCCAGCTGCTCGCCACGCTCGGCAAACGGCAACTGCCTGTCGTGATCAGCTCGAAGGGAGGCGACCTGTTCAGCGCCCTGGCGGCGGGACGGCTTATCCATGAAAAGAAGCTCGACGTCGCCGTTGGCCGCACCGATTTCGTCGGCTGTGACCCAGGAGCGTGGAATTGCCTGGCCAAGGAGGGCGCCTATGCCGGGCTGAGCATCGATGCGGGCGTGGAGTGCGATTCGGCCTGCGCGCTCATGCTTGCCGGCGGCATCAGGCGGCTTGTCGGTCCCCAGGCGCGACTTAGCCTCTACCCGATGGGGCAAAAGCTGATGGTCAAGGCCTACCTGGAGGAGATGGCGATCAGTTCCGCCCTGTTCGCGGCGATCGAGCGGCGCTCGGTCGAGCGCCGGCTGGAACCCGACATGATGCTGAAGGTTGGCCTGACGACGAGCCTGCAATCGGTCGACGCGCTGACCGGCGCCACCATTTGCGAGGCGGTGCCAAGACCCGAGAATTGCCGGATCCGGCCTTCCGCCAATGCCGAGGCTGACGCGCCGGCCAAATTGTAGTGGGCGACGGAGCCCGAAACTGGCCATCGAGGCAGGTTGAGCCGCTTTCGATTTTTCCGCTATCGTCGCTGCTGGCGGCTTCAGGCAGGCGGAGGATCGAGAATGGGCCAGGATATCCCGACACTCTACGAATGGGCCGGCGGCAGCGAGGCTTTGAACCGGCTCACCCAGACCTTCTATGACAAGGTGGCGCAGGACCCGATCGTCGGGCCGGTGTTCAAGACCATGTCGCCGGATCACCCCGCCCATGTCGCGGCCTTCATCGGCGAGGTTTTCGGCGGACCGAAGACCTACAGCGAGCAGTTCGGCGGCCACCGCGAGATGGTCATGCACCATCTGGGCAAGCATCTGAGCGAAGAGCAGCGCCGCCGCTGGATCAGCCTCCTGGCCGATGCCGCCGACGCGGTCGGCCTGCCTGACGATCCGGAATTCCGTTCGGCCTTCATGGGCTATGTCGAATGGGGATCGCGCCTGGCCAAGATGAACTCCAATCTCGGCGAAACCTGCGATCCGCAGACGGAACCGATGCCGGCCTGGGGCTGGGGTGTGCCGGGCGGCCCCTATCAGCCACCGGGTACAAACTAGCGTCCAGTCGCCATGGAGGTGTTGGGCTGATGCCGGAAGATGTGAAGATCATACGTTGGCGCGAGTGGGACGGACCGGGTCTCGAACATTTGGTGCTGCAGGAGCGGGCAGGGGAGGTCTCGGCCGACTCTGTCGCAGTCTGCTCCGGGCAAACGCCTTTTGCCGTCCGTTACCGCATCGTTTGCGATGTCGGCTGGCACGCCAGGCGTGTCGTTGTCGATATGATCGGTAGCGGCCGCACGCTTGTTCTTGCCGCCGATGGCGATGGTCGCTGGACCAGGGACGGCCTGCCGATGCCGGAGCTCGATGGCATTTTCGATCCCGACCTGACCATCACGCCGTTCACCAACACGCTGCCGATCCGGCGATTGCAGCTTTCCGCCGGGCAGAGTGCCGAGATAACCACTGCCTTCATCGACTTCCCCGCCCTCACGGTCGTCGCCAACCCGCAGCGCTACACATGCCTCGAAGAGGGCAGGCGATATCTCTATGAATCGCGCGCCAGCGACTTCAGGCGGGAACTTGAAATCGACCGCAACGGGCTGGTTGTCGACTATCCCGATTTCTGGCGCAGAGGTTAAGGCGTGTTTGCATGCAAACCGCTCTTTACAGAGCGTGCGGAAGCTTTTAGGAAGCGCCTGCTGCGCCGACATGCGCACGTACGGGCATAGCTCAGTTGGTAGAGCGGCGGTCTCCAAAACCGCAGGTCGTAGGTTCGAGCCCTGCTGCCCGTGCCATTCCCTGAATGGCATTCAACCCAATGTCTCGCCGTTTCGGAATGGCGTTCAAAACGATATTTCCATGGTCCGGCCTTTGAAAATCGGCGACCCGCTTGCCATATAGGGTCGATTGGGGCATAAGAGCGCCATAGCCGGGACGGAACGACTGGATGGTTCCGAGGCGGTGTTTGGTCATAAAGCGGAGACTTGCCACTTGCGTGGATCAAGAATCGGTTTTATGTAGACGAAACAGACACGCGACGCGTGGAGCTGGGAAACCGGCTTTACGCGTCTGATTTGCATGGGCGAAATGATTGCGCTGATTCGGCGCGAAATTCGCTCAGGCGGCACGTCCCGGCCAGCGGGATCATCCAGGAGACCCGGCCAACGGGTCTTGAAGACAGAGCGGCATATGGCTTCGAAAACCACAAATCCTTTCGTCTTTCTCCAGCAGGTTCGCGCGGAGACCGCCAAGGTGACTTGGCCGTCGCGGCGCGAAACGATGATCTCGACGGTGATGGTTCTGGCCTTCGCAGTGATCGCGATGATCTTTTTCTTCACCGCTGATCAGCTCATGGGCCTCGCGGTCGAACAGATTCTGGGCATCGGACGCTAAGTCCGGCGATTACGGAGAAGTCTTGAAATGACCGCGCGCTGGTACATCGTCCACGCCTATTCGAACTTTGAAAAGAAGGTCGCCGAGGATATCGAGAACAAGGCCAAGCAGAAGGGCCTGTCTGCCGACATCCACCAGATCGTGGTTCCGACCGAGAAGGTCGTCGAAGTTCGCCGCGGCCGCAAGGTCGATGCCGAGCGCAAGTTCTTCCCGGGCTATGTGCTGCTGAAGGCCAATCTGACCGACGCCGTGTTCTCGCTGGTCAAGAACACGCCGAAGGTCACCGGCTTCCTGGGTGACTCCAAGCCGGTGCCGATCACCGAGGCGGAAGCGCAGCGCATCCTGAACCAGGTGCAGGAAGGCGTCGAGCGGCCCAAGCCCTCGGTCACGTTCGAGATCGGCGAAGCGATCCGCGTTTCGGATGGTCCCTTCGCGTCGTTCAACGGTTTCGTCCAGGAAGTGGACGAGGAGCGGGCGCGGCTCAAGGTGGAAGTTTCGATCTTCGGGCGCGCCGTGCCTGTCGATCTGGAATTCGGGCAGGTCGAAAAGGGCTGATCCGAAATCCCTGAAGCCGGTTTGGCGGTCAGGGGAGGCGGCGCGGAAGCGCGGCCTGAGAACGGTGGGAGACGAATGCGGCTTTAGCCGGCCGCATGGATCGCACCACCAGACTGCAACCGCCGGCATGACCGGCATAGACAAAGGCAGGAAAAGAGATGGCTAAGAAAATTGCAGGCCAGCTCAAGCTCCAGGTGAAAGCGGGATCGGCTACGCCGTCTCCCCCGATCGGCCCGGCGCTTGGTCAGCGTGGCATCAACATCATGGAGTTCTGCAAGGCGTTCAACGCGCAGACCCAGGAAATGGAAAAGGGATCGCCGGTTCCGGTTGTCATCACCTACTATCAGGACAAGTCCTTCACCTTCGTCATGAAGACGGCGCCGGTGAGCTACTTCCTGAAGAAGGCGGCGAACCTGACCTCTGGTTCCAAGGAGCCGGGCAAGGTCAAGGCCGGTACGGTTTCGCGTGACAAGGTCCGCGAGATTGCCACCGCGAAGATGAAAGACCTGAACGCAAACGACGTCGAAGCGGCCATGCGCATGGTCGAGGGCTCCGCCCGCTCGATGGGTCTGGAAGTGGTGGGCTAAGATCATGGCAAAGATTGCAAAGCGTGTATCGAAGACCCGCGAAGGCATCGATCCCAACAAGGCTTATGCCCTGGGTGATGCGCTGAAGCTGCTCAAGGACCGTTCCTCGGTGAAGTTCGATGAGACCATCGAAGTCGCCATGAACCTCGGCGTCGACCCGCGCCATGCCGACCAGATGGTCCGCGGCGTGGTCAACCTGCCGAACGGCACCGGCCGCTCGGTACGTGTCGCCGTGTTCGCCCGTGGCGACAAGGCCGACGAAGCGCGCGCCGCCGGCGCCGACATCGTTGGTGCCGAGGATCTGGTCGACATCGTCCAGAAGGGCACGATCGATTTCGATCGCTGCATCGCCACGCCGGACATGATGCCGCTGGTCGGCCGTCTGGGCAAGGTGCTCGGCCCGCGCGGCATGATGCCGAACCCGAAGGTCGGAACCGTCACCACCGACGTTGCCGCCGCCGTCAAGGCGTCCAAGGGCGGCGCCGTCGAGTTCCGTGTCGAGAAGGCTGGCATCGTCCATGCCGGCGTCGGCAAGGTCTCGTTCGACGTCAAGGCCC
This sequence comes from Mesorhizobium sp. M7A.F.Ca.CA.002.15.2.1, assembly GCF_003998715.1. Classification (NCBI taxonomy): domain Bacteria; kingdom Pseudomonadati; phylum Pseudomonadota; class Alphaproteobacteria; order Hyphomicrobiales; family Phyllobacteriaceae; genus Mesorhizobium; species Mesorhizobium sp. M7A.F.Ca.CA.002.15.2.1. The sequence goes on along the minus strand of NZ_RZPI01000283.1, from coordinate 266 downwards.
TGGAAGAGAACATCCGCGCCTTCGCCGATGCGGTGACCAAGGCAAAGCCGACTGGCGCCAAGGGCAACTACGTCAAGAAGGTGTCGGTCACCTCGACGATGGGCCCGGGCCTCAAGCTCGACGTCGCGACGCTCAACGCGTCCTGATACGAACATTTGGATCGGCCGCCAAGCGGCTGATCCGCAAGTGAATTCCGGACTTCCGACTTGTCGGCGGCCCGGTACCGGAAGCCGAAAGGTTTCCGGACATCCTGTCCGAGATTGCAG
>NZ_RZPI01000282.1:0-6663 GCF_003998715.1 Mesorhizobium sp. M7A.F.Ca.CA.002.15.2.1 | reverse complement strand
CGGCAGCAACGCGGGAAGAGAAACTGTTCATCGGAAACCACCCCTGGGGAAAATCACCTTGCGTTGCATGCTGTCCGCGGATCTCTATCATTAATCGGGTCGCGAACGTTCGGTTGTTGAGCGCCATGACCAGGTGCGGCGCGAGCCCGCCTATCACATATCCGGCTCCCCAGCGCCATCGTCCATCATTTACGTCCTTCCGGGCGGAAATTTTGCGAAATATTTTCAGCTACTTGCGGGTGCATTCTCATGCCCCCTCGCATCGGGCGGTATGAAATCGCTATCTCCGCGGGGATTGGAGGGCCAGCGGCGACGCCGCTCATTGCGCACATCACGCAGGCGTTTCCCGCCATTTTGGCTTTCGCGCAACACTGCGATGGCCGCAGCGGGGCGCCGATCACATTTCGACTCGACAGGACTTAGTTCTGCCGCACTCTGCCTGTCCGGGAGGTATCGTGAGGATAGACAGGCCTTTCGGCCGGAGTTGGAAATTCAGGCGTGCCTTTGAAGAAGATTTTTACCGTTGTCCTGGCCTTGTTCGTCGCCGGCTGCGCCGGCCAGCAAACACAGGAATTGCTTGGCAGCGCCATGGTGTCCGCGCCGGTGACGGAGATCGCCGGCAACCACTCGATCTTCATCGCCACGACGCGCAAGAAATCCGACGATCCCAACAAGGTTTTCGACGGCGAACGGTCGGCGACGCTGAACTATGCCCGCGTCAACGTCACCGTTCCGGGGCTTCACAAGACCGGCCAGATCGAGCGCCGCTCGCGCGGCAAGTCGGACGACCCGGCCAAGTATTTCATGGCTTCCGAGGTCGTCGGCTACGACACGCAGCCGAAATTCTCCAGCGCGCTCAACGCCGACATCGCGGCGCGCGGCGGCCGCGTCATGGTCTTCGTGCATGGCTACAACACCGGCTTCGATGCCGCCGTCTATCGCCTGACCCAGATCGTCCATGATTCCGGCTATCCCGGCACGCCAGTGCTGTTTTCCTGGGCATCGGGCGCCAGGACCACCGACTATGTCTACGACAAGGAAAGCGCCAGCGCTGCCCGCGACCAGTTGGAGGTGACGCTCAGGATGCTGGAGCAGTCCGGCGCGCGGCGCATCGACATCGTCGCACATTCGCTCGGAACCTGGGTCACCATGGAAACGCTGCGCCAGATGGCCATCACCGGCGATCGCGATCTCGGCGGCAAGCTCGGCGACGTGGTGCTGGCCTCGCCCGACATCGATGTCGACGTGTTCAAGAGCCAGATGCGGCGCTATGGCAAGCCCGACAAGCCGTTCATCCTGCTGTTATCGGACGACGACCGTGCGCTGCGGCTCTCCGGCCTGATCGCCGGTTCACGGCCGCGTGTCGGCGACTACAAGGATGCCGCCGATCTTGCCTCCTATGGCGTGACGGTCGTCGACCTGTCCAAGGTCAAGGGATCGGACAGCTTCAACCATACGAAATTCGCCGACAATCCGACGCTGGTGAAGATGATCGGCCAGCGGCTGCGCGAGGATGACGGCTTTGCCAGCGACCGTGATGTCACCGACCGCATCAGCCTGCTTGGCCAATAGGTGCGGTCTCGCGGCGATGCCTGCCCGGCATCGCGGACGTATGGATTCACTTTGAACTGGACCGCGCCGGTCTCTGGCCTTATCGGAATAGCCAGCGACGTCACGCGTTTGACGTCCCCTTTTGCGGGAGCCTGCGTGTGACCGTGCGTTCGAAGAGCTACCTCGTCGTTGCATCGGCGCTCGCTGTCACCGGCTGCGCTGGCGGGAAAACGCACGACCTGCTCAACAGGACGACGGTCTCGGTGCCCGCATCCGACATCGCGGCCACGCATGAAATCTTCGTCGCCACCACCCGCCAGAGGGCAACAAAAGAGCCGCGACAGGTTTACGACGGCGATCGCTCGCTGACCACCAGCTTTGCCCGTGTCGACGTCACCGTTCCCAAAAGCCATCAGGTCGGCGCCATCGAGCGGGCCAAGGGATCGGCAAACAGCAATCCTGCCAAGGATTTTACCGCCAAGGACGTCACTTTCTATGAAGGCGCGCCCCAGTTCGCCAAAGCGGTCGGCGCCGACATTTCCATGCGCGGCGACCGTGCGCTGGTTTTCGTGCACGGCTTCAACAACGGTTTTGACGACGGCATCTACCGGCTGACGCAGATCGCCCACGACACCAAATATCCCGGCACCCCGGTGCTGTTCTCCTGGGCTTCGAGCGGCAAGACCACGGGTTACATCTACGACAAGGAAAGCGCCAACGCAGCGCGCGACGACCTCGAGGCGACGCTCAGGATGCTGGCCAAGACAAAGGTCAAGAGCATCGACATCATCGCCCATTCGATGGGAACCTGGGTGACCATGGAGACGCTGCGCCAGCTTGCCATCACCGGCGACCGGGATCTCGGCGGCAAACTGGGCTACGTCATCCTGGCCTCGCCCGACATCGATGTCGACGTCTTCAAGAAGCAGATGATCCGCTACGGCAAACCCGACAAGCCGTTCGCCATCCTGCTCTCTGCGGATGACCGGGCTCTCAAGCTCTCGTCCCTGATCTCGGGCGACAAGCCGCGCGTCGGCGACTACGGCAACGCTGCAGACCTCGCCAGCTATGGCGTGTCGGTGGTCGATCTTTCCCAGGCCAAGGGCGGCGACCGCCTCAACCACGCCAAATTCGCCGACAACCCGATGCTGGTGCAACTGCTCGGCGACCGGCTGCGGGCGCCGGCGGGCCTCGCCTCGGACGAACCCGACCCGACACAGCTCAACAATCTCGGCCAGGGCCTCGGCAAGGCCGTCGGCTCGGTCGCCGAGATCGTCATCACCACGCCGTTCAAGGTGCTGACCATCGCCACCGGCGGGTGAGCCAGCGGGCGGCATTGGCCCTAGGATTGTTGAGATTCGGGTCAGGCCGAGCCGAAAGTGGTGGTTTTCGAGAACCGGAGCGGAGCGTACTTAAGTACGTGAGCACCGGAAGCGCAGAAAATCGCTACTTACAGGTCGGCATGGCCTGAATATCAACAATCCTAGACGAACAGATCGACCTTCTGGAATGTCGTCACATCGATCAGGCCGACATCGGAGATCCTGAGCTCCGGAATGACGACCAGCGCCAGCAGCGAGTGCTGCATGTAGGCGTTGTTCAATGAACAGCCCATCTTGCGCATCGCCTCGGTGAGCTTCTCGGCCTTGGCGGCGACGATTTCCGCCCGTTCGTCCGACATCAGGCCTGCGATCGGCATTTCGACCAGCGCCAGTTCCTTGCCCTTGGAGAACAGCACGACGCCGCCACCGACCGCGCCCAGACGGTTTACCGCCAGCGCCATGTCCTGCTTGTTGGTGCCGACGCAGATGATGTGGTGGGCGTCATGCGCCACGCTGGACGCCATGGCGCAGTCGCCCATATAGCCGAAGCCCGAAACGAAGGCGTTGCTGACGCCGCCCGTGCCCCTGTGACGCTCGACCAGCGCGATCTGGCAGATGTCGTTGCGGCGGTCCATTGCGACCAGCCCGTCCTCGACCGGCAGATCGGCCTCCAGCGCGCGCGTCGGCGCCTGGTTCTCGATGACGCCGATGACACGCACCCGAACCTCGTTGGCGCCCTTGGGGGCGGCGATATCGAAGTCGTCGCCCTTCAACTTCTTGCCGAGCTTGACGGTGTTCTTCGCCGTCCGGGGGTAATCATAGGCCGGAATGTCGATTTCGAGCTTGCCGCCCTTGGCCACCCTGACGCCGCGTGCATAGACCTCGTCGATGGTCATTGCGGCGAGATCCGAGACGATCAGCAGGTCGGCCAGCCGGCCCGGCGCGATCGAGCCGATCTCGCGCTCCAGTTTGAAATGCTGGGCGGTATTGAGCGTCGCCATCTGGATCGCCGTCACCGGCTTCAATCCCTGTTGGATGGCGTGGCGCACCACGCGGTCCATATGGCCCTCTTGGACCAGCGTGCCGGAATGGCTGTCGTCGGTGCACAGGATGAAGTTGCGCGGGTCGATTCCGCCCTCCGTCACCGCCTTGATCTGCGAGGCGACGTCGTACCAGGCCGAGCCCAGCCGCAGCATCGCCTTCATGCCCTGGCGCACGCGGGCGATAGCGTCCTCGGCGCGCGTGCCCTCATGGTCGTCCTCGGGGCCGCCGGCGACGTAGCCGTGGAACGGCAGGCCGAGATCGCGCGAGGCATAGTGGCCGCCGACCGTCTTGCCCGCCTTGACCGTCGCCGCGATCTCGCCCGACATGACCGGATCATTGGCGACGACGCCGGGGAAATTCATCACTTCGCCCAGGCCGATAATGTTCTCCCAGGTCATCGCTTCCGCGACATCGGCGACCGTCAGCTCGGCGCCGGCATGTTCCAGCCCCGGCGCCGAAGGCACGCAGGACGGCATCTGGACATGCACGTTGATGGGCATGGCGACCGCTTCGTCATGCATCAGCCGCACGCCGGGCAGACCCAGAACATTGGCGATCTCGTGCGGGTCGATGAACATCGAGGTGGTGCCGTGCGGAATGACGGCCCGGCAGAACTCGGTCACCGTCACCATGCCGCTCTCGACATGCATATGCGCGTCGCAGAGGCCGGGCACCAGATAACGCCCGCCGGCATCGACCACCTTGGTGCCCTGGCCGATTGCATGGCTGGCATTGGGCCCGCAATAGGCAAAGCGCCCGCCGGCAATGGCGATGTCGGTGCCGGCGATGATCTCGCCCGAATGAACGTTCACCCAGCGGCCGTTGCGCACGACCAGGTCAGCGGGTTTGCGCCCCACGGCGACATCGACCAGATGTGTCGCCATCTCGGTCCACGGTCTGGGTTTTGCGGGCGTTGCTTTCGTCATTGGCGATTCCTCGGTTGCCGCCAGTCTCGCAAATGTCGGCGGGCGCCGCCAGAGCCGTCGGTCCGACATACCGCGTCAGGGCGAGCTTGTTGACTAATCCGGCTGGAAGGCGATGCTGACCGCGAACCGAACCATATGAGGGAAGACATGACCCGTTTTTGGAAAGCGTTCGCCATCGTTATCTTGTTCGCAGCGTCGACCACTTCTGCCGTGGCCGAGGAGCGTTGGCAGACCTTGCCGGAACCAGCGGCCATGCCCAAACCCGATCAGAGCGGATACGCGCCGGTGAACGGCATCCAGATGTACTACGCCGTTTTCGGCGCGGGCGATCCGGTGCTGCTCATCCATGGCGGCCTCGGCCACGGCGACATCTGGGCCAGCCAGGTGGCCACGCTTTCCAAGACGCACAAGGTAATCGTCGCCGACAGCCGTGGCCACGGCCGCTCCACCCGCACCGAGCAGCCCTATGGCTACGACTTGATGGCATCGGACTATCTGGCGCTGCTCGACCACCTGAAGATCGACAAGACCGCGCTTGTCGGCTGGAGCGATGGCGGCATCATCGGTATCGACATCGCACTGCATCATCCGGAGCGGCTGACAAGGCTGTTCGCGCAAGCCGCCAACGTAACCACCGACGGCCTTGATCCGGGCGTGATGACCAACAAGACCTTTGCCGCCTACATCGACCGCTCCGGCCGCGACTACAAGAAGATGTCGAAAACACCGGACCAGTATGACGCCTTCGTGGCGCAGATGAGCCACATGTGGGAGAGCGAGCCGGCGTGGAGCAAGGAACAGCTTGCCGAGATAACCACGCCGACGGCGATCGTTGCCGGCGACCACGATGAGGCGATCAAGCGCGAACACACCGACTATATCGCCTCCGCCATCCCAGGTGCGAAGCTGATCATCCTGCCCAACGCCAGTCATTTCGCCATGCTGCAAGCGCCGGATGAATATAGCCAGGCTGTGCTGGACTTCATCGATGCCAAATAGAGGATTCTGTACGGCGACAGGGGGATTGCGATTGCGGCGAATGCGGTTATCCTTCTGACGAGGATCTTTCTGAACCGTCATTTCGGGGAGTTCGATGCGTCGATTGATGGTCGCTAGTGCCGGTTTCCTTGCCGTTCTGGCCGTGCCGGCTTTTGCAGCCGACCCGGCGGTCGACGTGCCGATGACCGCGCCCGGATTCGACTGGACGGGCTATTACGCTGGTCTGCAGGCCGGCTATGGCTGGGGCCAATCCGATGTATCGGTGACAGAAGGTGCGCCATTTTCCATCGCGCCCGACATTGACGGCGGTTTTGTCGGCGGCCACGTCGCCGGCCTGTGGCAATTCGACCAGGCGGTGCTCGGCGCCGAGGCGGACCTCAACTATTCCTCGGTCGGCGGCACGACGGTATCGGCGCTGGGAAGCACATTCGGCACCGACATCAAGTGGTTCGGGTCGGTCAACGCCAAGGCGGGTTACGCCATGGACCGCCTGCTGGTCTACGGCATTGGCGGCGTCGCCTTTGCCGGCATCGAAACATCGCAAGTCGCGGGTCCGGCGTTCGACAGCACGCGCACGAATGTCGGCTGGACCGTGGGTGCCGGCGTCGACTACGCGCTGACCGACAAGTTCGTCGTCGGCGCGCAGTATCGCTACTATGATTTCGGCTCCGAGCACTACGAGGTGGCAGAACCCTTTAACGATCGCGATCAGAACGTGAAGCTGAATACGGTCGGGATCAATTTGAGCTACAAGTTCTGACCAGGCCCACAATCGCGACGCTGCCGGCCCAGGCGACCACTTGAGGGGCTCTCTTCATGGA